>OMZT01000188.1 GCA_900315615.1 uncultured Veillonellaceae bacterium
AGGTATATTGGATTCGGCGCTGAAAGGCTTGTGACATTATATTTCTTGTATAATAAGCATGATTGGCGTATAGCGCATGTGAATAAAGTCTTTCTTGGATAGTGTATCGGGGTGAGTGGCTGTGAACTATGTGGTCCTATTGGCGGGCGGCGTGGGAACGCGTATGGGGCAGGAGATACCGAAGCAGTTCATACATGTGGATGATGTGCCGATTATCATATATACGCTTCAGATGCTGGATAAACATCCAGATATAGATGCGGTTCATGCCGTGTGCGTTGCAGGATGGGAGCATGTGCTCGAGGCGTATGCGAGGCAGTTCGGTATAAAGAAGCTTAAGAAAATCGTGACTGGCGGCAGTACGAGGTTCGAGTCTACGCGGATAGGGATGCAGTCCCTTGGTGAGGTGGCTGACGATGATGTGCTGATCGTACATGATGCGGTAAGGCCGCTCGTCACGCCAGAGTCTATAACGGATATGATAGCTGTATGCCAAAAGCATGATAATGCGATGACGGTGCTTGACTGTGTGGACACGATGTATGAACGTTCATCGGATGAGGGAGCTGACCGTGTGGCAGATCGTGAAAAGCTGGTGCGCGGTCAGACGCCTGAATGCGTGTCAGGAAGGCGTATGCGTGAGATGTATGGGCTTGCCAGGAGGAAAGGCATAGAGCTGGACTCTATATCGGCATTGCAATCAGCTCTTGGATGGCGGATTTTTTTTGCGAAGGGCAGTGAACGCAACATCAAGCTTACGCGGCCGGAGGATATCGATCTATTTAGGGCACTAAGACAGCTAAAGAAACGTGATGTCAATGATGTAGTGATATGATAAGGTTCTGTGGCTGGAGATGGAAAGGAAAGCGTGGTTGAAATGGAAGGAAAAGAGACCATGAAAGCTTTGAGCCTGTATGGAGTGGATGATCTCAGGCTTGTTGATATGCCAAAGCCAGAACCTGGCGATGGTGAGGTGCTTTTGAAGATAAAGGCCTGCGGCATTTGTGGGAGCGATATCCCACGCGTATTCACGAAGGGGACATATCATTTTCCAACAGTCATCGGGCATGAGTTCGCAGGAGAGATCGTCGAGGCAGAGGACAAGAGCATCATAGGACGCGGAGCGTCGGTATTCCCACTTTTGCCATGCGGTACATGTGATGCATGTCACAGCGGTCACTATGCGCAGTGCAGCCACTATGATTACTACGGATCACGGCGCGATGGCGGTATGGCAGAGTATCTGGCGGTGAAGCGCGAGAACCTGGTACTTATGCCTGAAGGCGTGTCGTATGAGGCAGCGGCGATGAGCGAGCCTGCATCTGTTGCGCTTCATGCATTCAAGAAGGCAGAGCTAAAGCGCGATGACACCATCGTCATATTTGGCGTAGGGCCGATAGGGCTTATAGCGGCTAACTGGGCGCGTGAAGCGGGTGCAGCACATATCATCATGGTCGCGAGATCGCAGGCGAAGAAGGAGTTCGCTGAGAGGCTCGGGTTCGTGGATACGGTGGATTCAAATGAGACTGACGTGTCAGATTTCGTGCGTAGGAGGACGCGGGGCAATGGCGCAGATGCGGCGATTGAGGGGACGGGTACATCTGAATGCCTTGAGCAGGCGCTTTTCTGCGTGCGGAACTTTGGACGTGTCGTGACAATGGGCAATCCTCTTGGTGATATGCAGCTTTCGCAGCAGGGATATTGGCAGATATTACGCAAGGAGCTGAGGCTCTGCGGCACGTGGAACAGTTCTTTTTCATCATCAGAAAATGACTGGCTTGAGGTGATGGATGCTATGAAGTCACATGCCGTAGACCTCGAGGCGCTCATTTCACATCGGTTCAATTTGCGTGACTATGAGCAGGCGTTTTGTCTGATGCATGAGAAGCTGGAGCCGTATTGCAAGGTGATGTTCGTGATGGATGACTAAGATACGCTCTGTGTGATGTGACGTATGAATGGGAGTTGTGAGATTTGGCAATAAAATATTGTGCTTCGATGATGTGTGCAGGGTATGCATGCCTTGAAAATGAGGTAAGAGCACTTGAAACAGGTGGCATAGACAGCTTTCATATAGATATCATGGATGGGCGCTTCGTACCTAACTATGCGATGTCGCTGAATGATATGTCGTATATTGCTTCTGCTACGAAGAAGCCTCTCGATGTCCATCTGATGGTCGAGCATCCTGTACATACGATAGATCTGTTTTTGAGACGGCTTCGCCCGGGTGATACGATTTATATCCATCCGGAGGCCGAGTATCATCCGTCTACGACGCTGAAAAAGATTATCGATGCAGGTATGATACCCGGTATTGCAATCAATCCCGGTACGAGCGTTGAGACCGTCATGGAGATGCTTGTCATCGTAAAGCGCGTGCTTGTGATGGCTGTGAACCCGGGCAATGCAGGCCAGATGTTCCTGCCATATGTAGGCAAGAAGGTAAAGCGCCTCGTCGATATGAAGGAAGAGATGGGATTCTCTGTCTACTGGGATGGCGCATGCGGCCTGGATAAGATCATGAAATATGCGCCTATGGGAGTAGACGGATTCGTATTAGGTACTACGGTGCTATTCGGAAAGGGTAAGCCATATGGCGAGATACTAAAGAGCTTGCCGAGATGACATGTCAAAGAGCAGGGTAACCTGTTCTTTTTTGTATGCTGCCCTTTTATTTGTATCGCCAAAATGGTATAATTGTAGCCGTCGATGAAAGGTGGGGTACTTTTGTGAATTACCTTAAGATGTTGAAGCCTCTTGATTGGCTTGTTCTTGTTTTCGGTATGTATCTGATTTTCTTTGATATAGACTATGCCAAGCTGTCGACAATCGATATCATATATATAGTTTGCATGGCTTTGTGGGTTGTTATGCTCGTCGTACGCATCAGGATAGAGTACAAGAAGGGAAAGACGGACGGCAAAGACAGGAAGGGCGGCAAATGAATAGAGCAGCCTTTTTTGATATAGACGGTACGTTGATAGATGCATCACGCGGCATCTTACAGATATCTTCACGTGTTAAAGATGCTTTGCACAGGCTGCAGGAATCCGGTTGCGGCATATTTATCGCGACGGGACGGCCATATGCGTTCCTGCCGCAAGAGATCAAAAGCTTCGGGTTTGATGGCTTTATACTGATGAATGGCGCACTCGTCATGCATGACGATATAGCCATATTTAACAAGCCGATTCCACGTAGTATTGTGAAAGATACCAGAGAGCTATGTGATGCGAATGATATAGAGTATGTGCTCGAGGGAAAGTATCATTCATACCTGTCAAAGGATTTCAAGGCAATGGAAGGCTTTTATGAGAGCTATGATATACCTTCTAAAATCTTCACGCGTGACTTTGAGCCGACAGACGTCTATAAGATGGAGTTTTATTCAGAGAATGAACGTGCTCCGAAGATATATAAGAAGCTTTTAAAAGACAAGCGTATGACTGGTCTTTTTGATACGGCTCATGAGAGGAATTTTGAATATTATTCTGCGTCAGAGACGAAGGGGACTGGCGTGCTGCATATGATGGAGCATTTAGATATGCCACGCAGTAAGAGCTTCGGCTTTGGTGATGGTGTGAACGATGTAGACATGATGGGTGCCGTAGGCATAGCTCTTGCAATGGGAAATGGTCATCAGAATCTTAAAGATGTATCATCTCATGTGATTCCCTCGGTATCCGATGATGGTGTTGCCGTTGGGATAGAGAGGTATATCCTCGGGTATAGCTGCAGCCCATCGTGATTCGATATGAAAGGTTGTGGATCAGCTTGAAGTTCAGATATAGCTTGCTTGCTGTGCTGATGGCATTTATGCTTATGCTTGCGGGATGTGGCTCGCAGGGAGGGACTAGCGGCGGTGCTGGCGCGCAAAAGCCGGATGGCGTGACGGTGAAGATGCTCGATGTCGGGCAGGGAGATGCGATCCTCGTGCGGACGTCAGAGCAGACGATACTGATTGATACGAGTGATGTTGATGAGCAGGAGAAGCTCAAGGCAGCACTGGAAAAGGAAAATGTGAAGACGATAGATAAGCTCATCTTGACGCATCCGCATGCAGACCATATAGGCGGCGTGCAGACCGTGTTCAAGATGTGCGAGGTGAAGGCCGTCTACGATAATGGAGAGCCGACTACCAGTAAGCTTTATCGTGGCTACCTGAAGACCATAAAGCAAAAGGGCATAGAGTACAAGCACCTGCGTGATGGTGATGTGCTGGAGTTCGGTGGCGGGGTGACGTTCACCGTAATGAGCCCAACCGATGATATGGTAAAGGATGGCGGCAAGAAGAATGGTAAGACGAACCTGAACCTGAACTCGATTGTCGGACGGCTGAAGTGCGGAGAGTTTACCATGCTATTTACTGGAGATGCTGAGAAGGAGACAGAGGAGGGCTTGCTGAAACGCCATAGTGCGGCTGAGCTCAAGAGTCTCGTGCTGAAGTCACCACATCATGGCAGCAAGACGTCTTCAAGCAATAA
>OMZT01000186.1 GCA_900315615.1 uncultured Veillonellaceae bacterium
CCCTCGACATCCAGGTCGTCGACGAAGCCGACCTCCCCAAACATCCCTCCGGCCCACGCAAAAAGCTCATCGCCGCCATCGGCTTCGCCATCGGCTGCCTGCTGGCCTTTGGTTATAGCCTTGTGTGTTATAAAAAGGAAGAGGCTTGAGAGGTAAAGTCATGGATATAAAAATCATGGTTGCCGCTCACAAGCCTTATTGGATGCCGGACGATAATACATATCTTCCTATACATGTGGGCAAGGCACTGCATGAGGATCTCGACCTCGGCTATACGGGGGATGACACGGGTGACAACATCAGCGAGAAGAACCCGCACTACTGTGAGCTCACGGCCATCTATTGGGCGTGGAAGAATCTTCAGGCGGACTACGCAGGCCTCGTGCACTACCGCCGCTACTTCACGAATAAGGAAGTCCATGACAGCCGGGCGAAACGCCAGCAGGTGCTGACCACGGCCGACTGGGAAAAGCTCCTCGCCAAGGCACCCGTCGTCGTGCCCGACAAGCGGAGATACTACATCGAGAGCAACGAGAGCCATTACCTGCACGCCCATCATCCCGAAGGCCTCACGGTCACGCGGCAGATCGTGCAGGAGCTCTATCCCGACTACATGCCGGCCTATGACCTCGTCATGCACCGCACCTGGGCGCACATGTTCAATATGTTTGTCATGCGCAAGGACCTCTATGACCAGTACTGCGAATGGCTCTTTGCCATCCTCGGCGAGCTCGAGCGCCGCGTAGACATCAGCAGCTACACGCCTTACGAAGCCCGCATCTACGGCTTCGTCAGCGAGCTCCTCCTCGACGTCTGGCTGGAGCACAACCACATCCCCTACGTCGAGCAGAACGTCTCCTTCATGGAGCCGCAGAACTGGCTGAAAAAAGGAACCGCCTTCCTGTGGCGCAAACTGAACGCGTCCAATCGGGGGGAGCATAAGTACAGTCGCTTTGCTGGCTTATCCACCAATGCAATGTGGGAAATGCATCATGAGGAATCTGATGAAAGTCAGGTGGTAGCATGATGCATGTACAGGTCATTATCCCCATTTATCACCCCAAGCAGCAGTTTGTTCGCTGTCTTCGTGCCTTGCATCAGCAAAAAGATGTGAACTTGTCTGTCATGCTGATAGATTCCGGCTCAGAGCAATCACAGTGGATGCCAGAAGCGGAGCAGTTGCATGCAGAAATCATCCCTATTCGCGCTGCCGAGTTCAATCACGGCGGTACGCGGCAAATGGGGATAGAGCGTTCTTCTGTGGCTGATGTGTATGTTTTTTTGACGCAGGATGCGATACCAGCTACGGAACAATCTATTGCACGGCTGGTCTCGGTATTTGCAGACCCGAAAGTTGGTTGTGCTTATGGGCGGCAGCTACCGCATGAAGACGCTAATATCTTTGCTTCTCATGCGCGTGCTTTCAACTATCCTGATAAGAGTCGTGTACTTTCTTTTACTGATCGGAAGAACTATGGGATGAAGACAGCTTTTTCCTCGAACTCGTTTTCAGCATATCGTCGCACGGCACTGGTTGATGTTGGAGGCTTCCCTACACATACAATTTTGAGTGAGGATATGTACGTAGTTGCCCGAATGTTGCAGGCTGGCTGGAAATCTGCCTATGTTGCGGAAGCAGCGGTTTATCATTCGCACAACTATACGTTTATGCAAGAGTTTCATCGTTATTTTGACATAGGTGTCTTCCATCATCGAGAAGGCTGGATTCGTGAGACGTTCGGACAAGCAGAAGGTGAGGGTGGCAGATTTGTGGCGGACGAGATCCGACTCCTGATGCATCGGGCACCTTGGCTTTTGCCCGAGATGTTGGTACGAGATGGAATGAAGTTTTTGGGCTATAGGTTGGGTATTATGGAAAGTCGCTTGCCAGTAACATGGAAGCGCAAACTAGCGATGAACAAAACGTTTTTCTAATATTGAGGGAAACTAAAAGGAGAAAAATCGATGATTGCTGTCAGCGTTATTATGCCAGTCTACAATACAAAGCATGATTTACTTTGCCGTGCGATTGAGAGTGTGTTGCAGCAATCACTCAGAGAGATTGAACTTATTCTTGTGGACGATGGTTCAACGAATGGTAGCGAACGTATCTGCGATGAGTATGCGATGAAGGATTCGCGTGTTCACGTCCTGCATGAAAAGAATGGTGGACTTTGTAAGGCAAGAAATACAGCTTTACGGATTGTAAAGGGCGAATATGTGACCTTCATTGATCATGATGATGAGTATGGTGAAGGGCAGCTTGGGGAGAATTATCGATTGGCGAAAGAGCAGGGAAATGTTGATGTCGTGAAATTTGGCTATCGTTATATCTGCCTTGATCAGCGCCCACGTTTTCCTTTTCGTACATATAATGGAACGGTGAATAAAGCCCTTGTTGGGAGGGAACTTTTGGAGGCTTATCCTAAATTAAAAGATAGTGGAATCCTTACATTTGTTTGGGATGCGCTTTTTCGAACGGACTTTTTACGGGAACATAGCCTTCTATTTAATGAAAAATTCAAGATCGGTCAGGAAGATATAGAATTTTGCAATCGTGTGTATTCAAATCTTCAGTCTTTTGTATATCATTCGAAACAGTATTATAGGCATTACCGTTATCCCGCGAGTACTTCACGG
>OMZT01000185.1 GCA_900315615.1 uncultured Veillonellaceae bacterium
ATGACGCTGGCTTTTGCGAGCTTATCTGGCATAGCATCGTCTATGGTTCTACCTAGCTTCTTGTCAACAAGATAGCTTGCACGCGCCTGATTGTAGATGCAGCCCGCTGCTGCTGCCGCCTGCGCATCATCGCCCATAGCAACCATTTGGCCTAGCTTCTCTGCCGTTTTCTCATTGGTCTTTGCGTCCTCCTTCATGAAGCCGATAACATCCTTCAGCCCTGGATAGCGCTCTACAATAGCGTCAACGGCTTTAGTATCAAGGTGGATTCTGATACCTTTTTTCGTATAGGAGACGAATCCTTCTGTGCCCTCGTCTTTCTGTTCCTTAGGGTTCTCTCGGTTTTCGAGCTGTTTTTCATCTACTCTATCTTCAGCCTTTGCCCACTCCTCTGGTTCGGTTTTAGCCTCACCTGTTTTTTCACCAAAAAGCCTCCGGTAGTCATTCCCGGAGGCTTCACCAGCATATATTATTGTGTAGATACTGCTATATCTATCTCAAGCTCATGTCCGCCGATATCCATACCAACAGTAAGATATTGATCGTCACTAATCTTAATCTGGAAATTCTCTCCAATAGTCATGCTCGGCGTAGATATATCAACCTCGAACCCCATACCTGCCAGATTAGTAGCTGCATTAGCAGTCAACATATTCGACATCTCGGATATCGCACTCTGCGCCATATCATTGAACTCATCTACCGGCATTCCCATCATCATAGTAGATGCAATGAATTTCGCCGTATCTTCGCTCATGTTATAGACCACGTTGCCGCGGATGCTCTTCGTAAAACCAACAATGACAGAGACACCCAGGCTGGACGCTGTCTTAGCCTTAACTCCTATCGCCTTGCGTTCTGGTTCAGGAAATCCCATTTGTGGTAGAACCGTTTTTAACGCATCGACGAAAGGATTCACCAATTTTGCATCCATATTATTTCTCCTCCGCGAATCCGATATTCATATACACCGTACCAGCCTCTGTCCTTGCCGTTACAGTAAATGACGTAAGCTTCATATTTACTATACGTATATGCTGCCCGCATATCGTTCCCGGTGGTGTTATGCGCATCTCTCTATCTTTGAAGATATCATTAATTATAGAAACGCCTCGTCCCACGATTATGTTGGAAGCCTCCTCGACACTGTCATTAGCTTCCTCCTCAGATATGTCGGCCAACTCGGAATGAAGCATAGCTGCCGTAAAGCGGCGTGCCATATCCATATCCATATACACTACAGCACGTCCCATAGGCTTTCCTGTCAGCCCAAGTATGACAGATACTCCATCGACCTCTATATAATTAGAATTACTGACCTCTATCTGTGCCGTGCTTGCTAATCCAGCCAAATCCTTCAACGAATCCTGCATGGCACGCATAAATGACTTCACATATGAATCACGTAGCAATGCAAGTTTGCCGACACGCTCCTGCGTAAGAAGCATGAGCGTATCCAAAAGCTCATTCGTAGATACAGGCTTTTGGAGGAATGCACTTATTCCAGCCTCACGCCCTTGAGTAATGAGGCTGGCATCCTTCATAGCACTTATCATAACGATATTAGCTTTTGGATCTTCCTCATGAATCTTAGCACTGCAGACTATGCCATTGGCATCAGGCAGATTCATATCCATAGTAACGACAGCCGGACGATTCCGCTTATACAGTTCAAGTGCCTCTGCAGCTGTGCGTGCCACAGCACAAACCTCAAAATTCGTCTTTGAAAGTATATCCTGAAGCATTGTGGCACTTACGCGGGAATCATCTACGATCATAACCTTTACTTTTTCCACAAATTCCACCTGCTTTTCAACACAACTCTATAATCCCATAATCACGTAATTTATGTACCATTGTTTTATTACCCCAAAATTATTGTTTATTATTTCGTTTCCAAGTGAAAAAATCCCTGCCTGTAAAGAGAAAAAAACTGGACAAATGTAAAATTCCTCATCAAGGTCAAATGCGCTCAAGTATCCTGCGCGCAACATACACGCCAGAAGCTCCCGCTTGTGATAATCCGCGCGTAACCCCTGCTCCATCACCTATTGCAAAGAAATTCTTATGTGATGTCTCGAGCTCCTTGCTTAGCACAATGCGTGCGCTATAGAACTTCACCTCAACACCATATAAGAGTGTATCGTCATTAGTCATACCAGGCGCAACCGTATTAAGTGCTTGTATCATCTCGATGATGTTATCGAGATGACGCTTTGGAAGTACCAGGCTCAAATCCCCTGGAGTAGCTGCGAGTGTCGGGTTCGTAAAACTCTTAGACAGCCTATGTGCATTCGTACGGCGGCCCTTCATCAGATCCCCAAACCTCTGTACTATGATACCTCCTCCAAGCATATTGGAAAAGGAAGCAATGCGCTTACCATACTGCATAGGCTTATTGAAAGGCTCAGTGAAACGGTTAGACACGAGCAATGCGAAATTCGTATTGTGGCTTTGCAGCTTTGGGTCACTATAAGAGTGTCCATTCACTGTCACTATACCATCTGTATTTTCCATAACGACGTGTCCATGCGGATTCATGCAGAATGTGCGGACCATATCTCCATAGCGCTTTGTATAATAGACAAGCTTTGCCTCATATACCTGGCTTGTAATATCGTTAAAGATTTCGTCCGGTACTTCTACCCTGACACCGACATCAACGCGATTATTCTTGCGCTCTATTCCAAGTCCATCACATTCATCAGAAAACCATTCTGAACCAGCTCTTCCAGGTGCTGCAATCAGGAACTCCGTCTCGAGCTTCTGGCCATTATCCAGCTCAAGAAAGATATCGCCGTTTCCGTCTGACAAGATGTGCTTTACAGGGCACAGGAAATGGAACTCGACCTTATCTTTCAGGTATTCATATGTCTTGGTAAGCATCTTCACATTATTCTCTGTGCCAAGATGACGCACGCTCGCATCAAGAAGATGCAGATCATGTTCTAACGCCTTCTTGCCTATATCGCTCCCCTTAGTCGTGAAAACTTGTGCTGGAGCACCATGCTTCATATTGATATCATCAACGTAATGTATGAGATCCATTACCTCAGCATCTGGCAGATAGTCATTCAACCATCCACCAAACTGAGTAGTGAAATTATATTTACCATCAGAGAATGCACCAGCACCGCCGAAACCACGCATAATGCTGCACGGCTTACAGCCGATGCATGATGAAACCTTTCCCTGAGATATTGGACAGCTTCTCCCATATATATCCTTACCTGTCTCAAAAACAGCTATCCTCAGGTCAGGTTTCTTTTCTATAAGCTCATATGCTGCCATGACACCAGCTGGTCCAGCGCCTATTATTGCAACATCATATCTGTTCATCATTTTAGCCTCCCATATATCGCCGGATAAAATCACACCCGGCAGTAAACCAGCACGTACATAATTATAGATGATATTATTTGTGAAATCAAGCATACTGGATGGTACAATGAACCCAGCGTCTTACTATACGTTTTCTTTATACCTATTATGTAATTTATATGATTTTTACTTGCACACATAGCAGAACTTGCATTATAATAGTATTTATCTTTAATAATCAGGGGGCGTGAATTCTTGGAGGGAAATATATCTATTATAATCGCATTTGTCCTGTACCTGCTTTTGATGATGATGATTGGCATCTATTATTACAGGCGGACGCACAGTATGGCTGATTATATACTTGGAAACAGGCGGCTCGGTCCATGGGTTACTTCTATGAGTGCCGAAGCATCCGACATGAGCGGCTGGATGCTCATGGGCTTGCCAGGCGCGGCATATGTATCCGGCTTAAACGCAGGATGGATTGCTGTCGGACTTGCTCTTGGTACATATGCAAACTGGAAATTTGTCGCAAAAAGACTGCGCAAGTATACTGAACTGGCCAATAATTCCCTTACGTTGCCAGACTTCCTGCGTAACAGATACATGGATCATTCGGATCTGCTTAGGATAATACCGGCAATATTTATTCTGATATTCTTCATTATATATACCTCATCAGGTTTTGTCGCAGGTGGAAAGCTGTTTGAGACGATCTTCCATTTGCCATACAATGTATCTGTTCTTCTCGGCGCCGGTGTTGTGATATTCTACACGCTTGCAGGAGGTTTCCTTGCCGTTGCAGCAACGGACTTCATACAAGGTGTCATGATGTTTTTTGCGATCATTATCGTTCCTGGCATGGCCATCTATGCCCTTGGCGGCATAAACGATACAGCCTCTGCGATAAACCTTATAAATCCGAATTTCTTCAACCCACTGATCAATGGAGATGGCAGTACGATAACGTTCATCAGCTTCATATCTCTTGTCGGATGGGGGCTTGGCTATTTTGGACAGCCACATATCCTCGTACGTTTCATGGCAATCCGCAATGCAAAGGAAATCAGCCAGGCTACGCATATCGCCATGACCTGGGTCGTTATCTCGCTTGCCTCTGCGGTTGCGGTCGGAATGGTTGGGCACGCTTATCTCACATCTCCTCTCGATGGCAGTGCAACGGAAACGATTTTCCTCGTACTCACCCATGAACTCTTTTCACCATTTGCTTCTGGTCTTATCATGGCAGCTGTGCTTGCAGCAATAATGAGTACAGCATCCTCCCAGCTACTCGTCGCTGCTTCGGCATTCGCACAGGACTTTTACCGTGCAGTTTTCTGTAAAGGTAAAGAGGCTAAAGAGCTCGTATGGATCAGCCGTATATCTGTGCTAGCGATTTCAGCCATCGCGATAGCTCTCGCAATGAATCCTGATAGTCTCATACTCGATATCGTTGCATATGCCTGGGCTGGCTTCGGTGCTGCTTTTGGACCTGCACTGCTGTTCTCATTGTTCTGGCGTCGTACCACGCGTAATGGCGCCCTAGCAGGTATCGTCGTTGGTGGTCTCACGGTACTTATTTGGAAGCAGTTCGCACTCTGGGGACTATATGAGATCATTCCTGGCTTCCTATTCGCTTCTATTGCAATCATCATAGTAAGCCTGATAGGCGAACCTCCATCCAATGAAATCACTGACCGCTTTGATGAAGTAGACAAAATGAAAATCTGATATTATAGGTAAAAGGAGCTGCACACAAAGTACAGCTCCTTTTTTTGCTAGCATTAAATTGCCTCAAAAAGATCCATCTGATCACTTTCACTCATGCCGTCCAGGCAGCCGTGATTCCTCAGCAGTTCTATATTAGTCTTGGATATACCAGTGCGTTTCCGCAAATCCTCCACCGATGTGAATTCTCCATCCTTGCGCGCTTCAACGATGCTCCTTGCTGCAACGCCTCCCATGCCTGAAAGTGATGCGATAGGCGGCAAGAGACTCTTTTCATGAATAATGAACCTGTCTGCACTCGAATGATATATATCCACCTTTTCCATATAGAATCCGCGCAGGAACATTTCCCAAGCAAGCTGTAAAACGATCTGCACAGCCTTATCCTTTGCTTCCAGATCGTCCTTCGCATCCAGCTCATCAAGCTTCTGACGCACATAATCCTTTCCACGTGATATGACATTCGCATCAAACTCTGCCGCACGAATAGAGAAATAAGCTGCATAGAATGCGAGCGGATAATGCACCTTACAGAATGCGATCCTATAAGCCATCATGACATAAGCCGTCGCATGGGCACGTGGAAACAGATATTTTATCTTTTGGCAGGCATCTATATACCATTCTGGTACACCGCCCTCACGCAGCTTTTCTACGACTTCAGGTGCTATGCCGCGGCCCTTCCTCACTTTCTCCATCGTCTTGAATGAAAGCAAGGGATCTATTCCCTTATGTATCAGGTACATCATGATATCATCACGTGCAGAAATAGCATCATGCATCGTACATGTACCCTTACGAATCAAATCCTGCGCGTTTCCTAGCCATACATCTGTACCATGTGAAAAGCCAGATATACGTACAAGATCACTAAAGCATGACGGATGCGTATCATCAATCATCTGCCGCGTAAAGCTCGTGCGGAACTCCGGTATCCCGAACGTGCCGCTCGTCGCTCCCAGTTCTTCTTGTGTAAGTCCCAAAGCCTTTGTCGATGAAAAAAGGCTGAGCGTAGCCGGATCATCAAACGGGATAGTCTGCGGATCACGATGTGTCAAGTCCTCAAGCATCTTAATGACCGTCGGGTCATCATGGCCGAGTATGTCAAGCTTAACGAGTCTGCTGGATATAGAATGATAATCGAAATGTGTCGTTATCGTGGCAGAGTCCTTATCATCTGCCGGATGCTGCACCGGAGTAAAGAAATGCACATCCATGTTGCGTGGTACGACCATGATTCCTGCAGGGTGCTGCCCTGTCGTACGCTTTACGCCCTGGCATCCCATAGCCAGCTTCCCTATATATGCGTTGTGCTTTTTTACGCCCTTATCATCAAAGAACTTCTTTACATATCCGAATGCCGTCTTATCTGCTACAGTAGCAATAGTACCTGCACGATACACATTATCCTTGCCAAAGAGTACCTCCGTATATTTATGTGCCACAGGCTGGTACTCACCAGAGAAGTTCAAATCTATATCTGGTACCTTATCTCCATCAAATCCCAAGAATACAGCAAACGGTATATCATGCCCATCTTTTATCAATGGTGTGCCGCAGACTGGGCAGATCTTATCAGGCAAGTCGAAGCCGCAGCCAACCGATCCATCTGTCACGAATTCGCTATATTTGCAATGCGGGCAGCGCCAATGTGGTGGCAACGGATTCACCTCTGTGATATCTGTCATCGTTGCCACGAATGAAGATCCAACAGATCCTCTCGAGCCGACGAGATATCCATCCATATTGGATTTATGCACGAGCCTCTGTGCTATAAGGTAAAGCACGGAAAAGCCATGTCCTATGATCGGGGTAAGCTCTTGCTTCAGTCTATCCTGTACAATCTTAGGCAGTGGATCTCCATACCAGCTCTTTGCCTTGTTATACGACATATTCCGTATTTCATCGTCAGCTCCAGGAATCATCGGTGAATACAGATCATCCGGTATCGGCTTGAATTTCTCGATCATCTCACTGATCTTGCGCGGATTAGTCACTACAGCCTCATAAGCCTCATCTTCTCCAAGATATTGGAACTCCGCCAGCATCTCATCAGTAGTACGAAGATATATGGGTGGCTGAAGCTCAGCATCATCAAAGCCCTTGCCCTTAAGCAATATGGCACGATAGATAGCATCTTCAGGATTCAGGAAATGAACATCGCAGGTTGCAACAAGCATTTTACCAAGCTTTTTCGCAAGCTCGGCCACCTTCAGATTTATTTTTTGTAGATCCTCATCCGTCTGGATATCCGGGAATTTGTCGCTCCTCTTCAGAAATGCATTATTACCTATCGGCTGTATCTCAAGATAATCATAAAAACTTGCAATCTCTATCAGTTCTTCATCCGATGCATGGCGCTCTATCGCACGTATAAGCTCACCGGCCTCACATGCTGAGCCGATGATCAAGCCATCGCGATATTCTGCCAGGACACGTTTTGGAAGTCTGGGCTGGCGATGATAGAATCTCAGATTAGAAAGTGACACGAGCCTGTACAGGTTCCGTAATCCATTCGGATTCTTTGCAAGCAGTATAATGTGATTCGCACGCTTTTGCTGATAATCATCTCCGACAAGATAGCCTTCCATACCGTATATAATCTTTATATCTAGTTTATTTTCGGCGACGGTCTTTGCTGCATCAGGAAAAGCCTGTACAACACCATGATCCGTTATTGCAACAGCGGGCCACCCCCAACGTGCAGCCGTCTTCACAAGGTCAGATACGGAATCCACTGCATCCATCATACTCATCTGCGTATGAGCATGCAGCTCTACCCTCTTAACCTCAGCATGATCTTCACGCACTGGTTTCTCCATCTTAACCATGCTATCTGTGAATAATACATAATCGTTCTGGAATGTATCGAATCTTATAGAGCCGCGCACCTTTACTGGCATGCCCTCTTTCAGCTTGCCTTCGAGACTCTCAAATATTTCCTTATCCTTCTCTTTGAAGAACTTCTTACAGCTGATTCCATTCGTGTCATCTGCCAAATCAAATGAAAGAAGCATCGTCCCCGTCTTGAACACGTTTGTACGGAAACGTCCCACTTCACCGGAAAGTACGACATTCTTCGTCTCACCATCAAGATCATCTATAGGAACGGCTTCGCCCATGATGCTCTTTCCAAAGATGACTGGTCCCGTAGGCATCTGAGCCGGCTGTGCGCTGAGACGCTTCGGCTTGTCGGCATATGAAGCAGCAGCCGCTACGCGCGCCTCCTTCTTCTTTGCCATGCGACGCCCAGCATTAACAGCCTCTTTATATTCCTTCGTCTGAAATGCGGACTTCGTCTCATCTGGAATATCATATGCTTCATCGACTTCGTTGCATTCTACCGTACACCTGACCCCAACGAGTCTGTAGACAGCATCCTGAATCAGCTCTGTGACATGATATTGTCCGTACAGTATCGATGCGAACCCACCCTTCAGTTTCAGCTTTATAGAGCTGCCATCGACAACATGCTCTGAATCTCGCAATATCACACGCACTGCCGGATTAGCACCGGATACGGCTTTTGCAATGTCCTTCCATGCCTTCTCTATAGATGCTTCAACATCTATCACATCCTGATATATGCTGACATCTGTGACATGACATTTATTACAAATATGTTCAGATACACGCTTTATGAGATCCTGCTCTATCAGGACACGCGTTTGTATCAATATCTCCCATGAATTGCTTTTCGGAGAAATCTCAACATGCTTTATCTGGCATTCTTCAAGGCCGCTTTTTTCATCGTCTGTGAGCACCATATCATGCACTAATCCACAAAATACACTTCCATTCTTAGGAATAATGCAATACTTATCCTGCATGCCGACTCCTCCTTCTAGATACTCCATACATTCTATCACACCATCACGACAAATAGAAGGTACAGCAGAAATTTATCATGTTGTCTGGATAGGATCGATATCTATAGCGACGTCCGTCCGCACATGCATCTCGTGTTCACGCATGAATGCACTGACGGCACCAAGACGGTTTGTCTTTATAAGTAAAACGAAACGGTATATTCCCCTGAAATTTGAAATCATGGCTGGAGCCGGACCGATGATCTCTGTACGTCCATCTTCTTTGTTGCGCAGCGTAAAAGTCTTTCTGGCTTCACGTGCAAAGTCCTCTGCCGCTCTGCGTGCTATCTCTTCATTCTCATCATGGAACATAAGCTTCACGAGGCGACTGAATGGTGGGTAAAAAAGGCTCTTACGCACATTAAGCTCCTGTCTTGCAAATGTCTCATAATCCTGTGCGAGAGCGGCCTGTACAGCATAATGCTCAGGGCTATAGCTTTGTACGACTACTCTGCCACCCTCTCCATGCCTGCCGGCGCGCCCTGCCGCCTGTGTAATGAGCATGAAGCATCTTTCTGCCGCACGAAAATCAGGCATGTTGAGGCACGAATCCGCACTGATGATTCCAACAGATGTTACATTAGGCACATCATGCCCCTTTGCAACCATCTGAGTTCCCAATAGTATATCATATTTTCCCGCCCTAAACGCATCCAATATCTCCTGATGTGAAAATTTCCTTCCAGTCGTATCACGATCCATGCGTATGACTCTCGCATCTGGAAATTGCTTTTTTAATTCCTCCTGGAGCTTCTCCGTGCCCGATCCGAAGTATCTGATATATCTACTACCGCATTTAGGGCAGACATCCGGAACCTCAGCATGCTCATCACAATGATGGCACATAAGTCTGCCATCCTTATGATATACCATAGGCAGGCCGCACGAATGGCACTTGATTACCTCTCCACACGAGCGGCAGATGATGAACGTCGAATAGCCCCGTCTGTTCAGCAACAATATCATCTGCTTATGATCTTTTAACGTATCAGCTATAAGGCTATGTAAGGCATTGGACAATATATTCCTGTTGCCACATTTTAGTTCCTTGCGCATATCAGCGCATAAAACAGATGGGAGCGGTATATTTCCTATACGATGAGGCATCTTGAGGAGTTCCAGTTTCCCTGCTAATGCCATAGCATAGCTCTCAAGCGATGGCGTAGCACTTCCGAGCAAGAGCACAGCTCCAAACAACTCTGCCATCTTTTTTGCGACTGCTTTAGCATGATAGCGTGGCGATTCATCCTGCTTATAGCTCATATCCTGTTCCTCATCCAAGATAATGAGACCTACATCTGATATCGGCACAAAAAGTGCAGACCTTGCACCTATGATGATATGTGCATCGCCACGTCTGACGCGCAGTACAGCATCATTCCGCTCTGACAATGTCAGCCGGCTGTGCATTACGACAATCCCCTCAGCAAACCTGGATTTAAATGACATGACAAGCTGACCAGTAAGTGCAATTTCGGGTACAAGCACTATGGCGCGTCTTCCAGTCCTTATGCAACGCTCTGCTGCCTCTAGATAAACCCTGGTCTTTCCACTTCCAGTGACACCATAAAGCAGGAAACCATGATACGTTCTCTCATCAATCGCAGGAAGTAGCAGTGACAAGACCTTTTCCTGCTCTGCTGTTAATACACCGCCCTCGGATTTGGCAATACCATTTGCATAGCTGTCACGTAGCACTCGCCTCGACTCAATCGCTACACATCCTGTGTCCCCCAATGCCCTGATTACTGCCCTGCTGAATCCTTCATCCTGCAATCTACTGATATCAATGCCGTCTGCATTTGCCTGAGGATTTTCCTTCAGATACTCCAGCAGCCTCTTCTGCACGCGTTTTATTGAAAATTTCTGCAGCAATTCATCGGTGACATCACATTTAAGCTTCATAACCTGCTTATAACGTCCCTTATCTCGCTTTTCAGCATGATAATCCTTTTCAACAATCCCGGCACGTCTCATGCTTATCAGGATAGATGATATATCGTCAGAAAGGTCTGGAAGCTCCTTTCGTATAGCCTCCTCCTTGAAAGGACCATCGCGAAGCAGTAAATCATATACCCTACGATACCGTTCAACTCCCAAAAGCGTTTGAACCATTTGATCCATATCATCACGTACAGGTACTGCAGCATAGCGAACTTCTATATGAATCCCGCTCTTTCCCGGCATAAAAAGCCGCATCGTCTCGGCAAGCGAACACATATAAAAGTCTGCCATCCACTTCGCAACAGCTAATGTCTCTGGCATGAACCATGCCTCATCGTCAATGGCTCCAATAATATCCTTTAGCGGGCGTCCGGCTTCAGACTCACGCTCCGAAACCCCTATCACAAATCCCTCTACGCGTCGTGCACCAAATGGCACATACACACGCCAGCCCACGTCAATACCAGATAATTCGTCTGGTATATGATAGCTATACGCCTGATGTATGCTCTTTACAGGTATATTTACAAAAACCTCTGCGACTTTCAAGGCTCAAACCCCCGCACTAGCTATCTCCACCACAAGCACAAATCTTATTGAAAAAGCAGGCATGACCTGCCTGCTTTAATGATCTTTCGTTTCAATCTCTTCTAAGAACAATCTATCCTTAGCTGTAAGCTCTGCACTCTCCAACAAATCTGGGCGCAACTCTTTCGTACGCCTAATGCTTTCCCTGCGTCGCCACTCGCGTATCCTCGCATGATCTCCGGAAAACAGGACCTCCGGCACGCACATACCACGATATTCACGTGGTCTGGTATACTGTGGAAACTCCAGCAAACCATCATAAAAAGAGTCAGTCGGAGCAGAGTCAGGAGAGCCCAGCACTCCAGGAAGCATCCTTGACACCGCATCGACTATAACCATCGCTGGAAGCTCTCCTCCAGTCAGGACATAGTCACCGATGGATATCGCTTCATCCACGATGTTTTCCTCTATACGATGGTCGAACCCTTCATAATGGCCACATAGGAATACAAGCTGCCTATATCGTGCAAGCTCTATGGCCTTCTTTTGAGTGAACGGCACGCCCGCTGGTGAAAGAAGCACACGATGCCTCTCTGACGAGTCGATATCTTCGGAGTCTTTTTCAACAGACTCCATAGCGCGAAAAGCTGGATCTGGCATCATAACCATACCGCTTCCACCGCCAAAAGGGGTATCATCAACATGATGATGCTTATCATCGGTGAAATCACGCGGATTGGTAAAATGAATATCCAATATACCATTATCTGCCGCTCGCTTTATGATGCTATCTCCGAATACACCCGAAAACATCTCAGGAAATAGAGTAATGATATCGATGCGCATCAATCGATAGCCTCCATATCGATGACCATACGTCCACCATCAACGTCAATTTCCCTGACGACCTTTTTCAGTGCTGGTACCAGAAGCTCTGGAGCATTTTCTCGCTTTACCGCATAGACATCATTGCTGCCCGTGCGCAGTACCTCCGTTACCTCTCCTATCATATTTTCATCAGTATCATAGACAGAGAGCCCAACGATATCAAACGTATAGTACTCACCGTCATTGAGATCTGCCGCCTGATTACGAGGTACGGAAAGCATTTTCCCCGTAAGCCTTGCTGCCTCCTCGCGAACAGGATATTTAGAAAACTTCATCAGTAATCTATCTTGATGCCAACGGCATTTTTCAATCTTCAGAAGCTCATCTCCGACATAAACCTCTTGCATATCATCGAAGCGATCAGGAAAATCTGTCAGCGGTATAATCCGCAGTGTGCCATCAAGTCCATGTGGAGCACCGACCTTGCCAATAACGACACGAAAGTCTTTATTATCAGCCTCTGATTGCAATGACCTTGTCATCCTCGACCAGCACCTCTACGTTCATGACCTCATGCATATCCGAGCCGACCTTCAATTCGACCTGGCGCTCAAGCTGTCCCTGAGTAATCTCTGCACCAATGGCAAGCTTCTTCAAGTCCTCGAGGTGCGCCTCTGTCTCCTGCTTGAAGTCAAGACGCTTCTGACGCTCTACGGCATACTGCTCATGAACCATCTGTACGCGGCGGAGATCACCAGCCTGTGCCTCGGTATCACGCTTCTCCTGAATATCGAGCTGCTGGAGATCAAGATTGACGTTCTTGAGATTCTCCTCAAGTTCGCCCTGGATACGATCTCTAAGTTTTTCTGTAAGCTTAGCCTTTACAGTGACCGGAACCTTTACCAAAATACTGTCCATATTCCATGCACCTTTCTAAAATTGAAAGAAAAGCGGCAGGCATCCCTAAAGATTGCCTTACCGCATCTTCTCATACTATCTCGACCGTGACTTTTTTGTTCTCACGTGTCGCTGCAGCCTTAACGACTATGCGTAATGCTCTGGCGATACGTCCCTGGCGGCCTATGACTTTGCCCATATCATCCGAAGCGACATGAAGCTCAAAAACCGTCATGCGGTCATCGGTTCTCTCATTGACGACTACGTCTTCCGGATGATCGACTAAAGATCTGGCGATCACTTCAACGATTTCTTTCATGTCATTCATCATCCTTAATTCTTTGCACGCTTTGCTGCATCGAACTTAGCCATGATGCCCTTCTTGCTAAGGAGCGAGCGGACCGTATCGGTCGGCTTTGCACCCTTCTTCATCCAATCAAGGACCTTCTCCTCATCAACATTGACAGGAGCATCAGCCTTTGTCGGATCATAGTTGCCAAGTATCTCAATGAAACGGCCATCACGCGGAGAGCGTGAATCAGCAACGACAATGCGATAGAACGGATTCTTCTTTGCACCCATACGGTTCAAACGAATCTTAACTGCCATCGAAAATCACCTCCTGAATATCTAGTTTCTATATTTCACAGGCATGCCTGTAAAAATCTTTAATCAATGTTTGAATGGCAATCCAAGCCCACCGAGCATTCCTGGATTGAAAGATGGGAGAGTACCGCGCTTACTACGGCGTTTCATCTTCTTCATCATCTTCTTCATCTCAGCGAACTGCTTCAACAGCTTGTTAACATCCTGGACGCGAAGCCCGCATCCAGCCGCAATCCGCTTCCTGCGGCTCCCATTGATGATGGATATATCAGCGCGCTCCTTTGGGGTCATCGACTTGATGATTGCCTC
>OMZT01000182.1 GCA_900315615.1 uncultured Veillonellaceae bacterium
TCCCGGCCACAGAAGTGCGAACATATCTCCATCGAGCCTGTAAAAATTGAGGTTCTCAGGCAGTATCTGGCTGACTTTCTCTCCTATTTTCTTCAGAGCGAGATCTCCGACAGTGTGGTCGTATGTCTCGTTTATGAGGCGGAAATTATCCAGTCCAAAGATGATCAGTGCGCCTGTTTCCTTGCTTGCCGCAGAACGCCTCATCAACTGTTCGAGGTCGTGGTCAAAGCTGGACCTATTGAGCAAGCCTGTCACCTTATCAGCGCCATAAGACTGCACCATAGGTAAGACAGCGCCTATGATAAGGTTCTTCTCACCTGCTTCGTCATCACCCAGATTTATATAGATATGAACTCACTGAAGCCCCTTTGCTGGTACATCGATCCTGCATTCAAGGTCAACAGATTCATTGCCTTCGGAAATAGATAAGGTATCCAGTGCAGCATGATACTTCGGCGCATCTTCTTCAAATGTATGATCGATAAAGAATTGCCTCATATCTGGAAGATAGTTCCCCGGAAGCTCAAAGTCCTTTACAACCTTATCGGAGAGAACAGTCATTCCATTTTTTTGATTGGCAATAAAGAAGTACCCATCCAGCAGATTATCCACCAGTCCGAAATAGAGCTCTCCTCGTTTCCTGTCACGCTCATCAACGTTCTCATTTTCCATTGACATCCCTCGTCATCCCCTCGGCAGGCAATACCCATTTATCCGTAAATCAAAACATATCCTCTGCTATAACGATCGTCTCATCGCGGTTCGGTCCAACGGATACGATCCCTAAAGGTACGCCGGTGAAGTCCGCTATACGCTCAAGATATTTGCGGCACTTCTCAGGCAGATCATCGTATTTCCTGATCTTCGTTATGCTCTGGTTCCAGCCAGGGAACGTCTCATACACCGGCTCCACCTCAGCCAGCACCTTCAGGCTGGCCGGGATCTCATCCAGGATCTCTCCCTTGTATTTATATCCTGTGCACACCTTGATTTCATCGAATGCATCAAGTATATCAAGACGCGTGATAGCCAGGTAATCGAGGCCAGAAAGCTGCGCTGCATAGCGTACAACGCACGCATCAAGCCAGCCCGTACGGCGTGGGCGCCCCGTAACCGTGCCATACTCATGTCCTGCCTCACGAAGCTTGTCGCCGATATCATTCAGCTGCTCTGTCGGGAAAGGACCCGCGCCAACGCGCGTGCAATATGCCTTTACGACGCCTACGACCGTATCTATGCGCTTCGGTGCAACGCCAGCGCCTACGGTAATGCCGCCGGACACCGGGTGCGAAGCCGTCACGTAAGGATATGTGCCATAGTCGATATCGAGCATAGTTGCCTGTGCTCCCTCGAAAAGGATTTTCCTGCCTTCATCGATCTCACGGTTGATGAGGGCGATCGTATCGCAAACATATGGACGCAGACGGTCAGCATAGCCTTCATACTCAGCAAGGACAGCTTCATAGTCAAGCGGCTCATGGTCGTAGATTTCCTGCAGCTCATGATTCTTGATCTCTATGTTTTCTTTCAGGCGCCGTGCGAACTCTTCCTTATCGATGAAGTCGCATACCCTGATACCGATGCGGTTCGCCTTATCCATATAGCATGGCCCGATGCCGCGCTTCGTCGTGCCGATCTTGTTCTTGCCGCGTTTCTCATCGCCTACGCCATCCATGATACGATGATATGGCATGACGACATGTGCGCGGTTCGAGATGCGGATGCCAGACACATCTATCCCGCGTGCCTTCATGGCATCCATCTCCTGCAGCACGACCTCCGGATCAAAGGCCACGCCGTTTGCTATCACGTTATGCGTGCCCTTATAAAGGATACCTGATGGCAAAAGGCGCAGCTTGTACTCCTCGCCGTTAACCGCTACCGTATGGCCTGCATTGCTGCCGCCGCCATAGCGCACTACTGTCTCTGCCTGCTGTGCAAGATAGTCTACGATCTTGCCCTTGCCCTCATCGCCCCACTGGGTGCCTGTTACATTGACTGTTGGCATAAAAATCTCTCCTTGCTGCCATACGGGATCATGAGATATCTACTCAGAGTCCGAATCTTTCAAATATCGTATCCACATGTCTCAGGAAATATGTGTAATCAAAGCAATCATCTATCTCCTCTTTGGACAGATACTTCGTTATATCTGGGTCTTTCTCCACGTTTGTACGGAAATCCTCCCCGTTCATCCAGCGTTTCATAGCATTCCTCTGAACCCACTTGTAGGCATCCTCGCGCAGAACGCCCTTGCCGACGACAGCGAGCAGGATACGCTGGCTGTAGATGAGTCCGCCCGTGCGCTCGAGATTATGCATCATGGCATCTGGATATACGAGAAGCTTGTCTATGATGTCCGTGAATTTCCTGAGGCAATAATCGAGGTTTATCGTGCAGTCAGGAAGTATCACGCGCTCAACGGATGAATGTGATATATCGCGCTCGTGCCAGAGGGTAATGTCCTCCATCGCCGCGACTGCATTGCCACGCATCAGACGTGCCATGCCGGAGATACGCTCACAGTTGATAGGATTGCGCTTATGAGGCATCGCGCTGGAGCCCTTCTGTCCCTTCGAGAAGAATTCTTCAGCCTCACGGATGTCCGTGCGCTGCCAATTCCTTACCTCTGTAGCGAAACGCTCGAGGGAGCTTGAGATCAGTGCCAGCGTCGTCACATATTCTGCATGACGGTCACGCTGGATGACCTGCGTAGCAAGGCGTACAGGAGTGATTCCGAGTGCCTTGCACGCCATCTGCTCTATGCGCGGATCTATATTCGAATAGGTTCCGACTGCTCCCGAAAGCTTGCCGACGGAAACTGTCTTCTTCGCATGCTTCAGCCTGTCTATAGCACGCTCTACCTCTGCACTCCAAAGCAGGAACTTCAGCCCGAACGTCATCGGCTCTGCATGTATGCCATGCGTACGTCCTATACACGGCGTATGCTTGAACTCTTTTGCCCTGCGGCGCAGCACCTCATGGAATCTGTCCAGATCGTCCAGCAGGATATCCGCTGCCTCCATCATCGTAAGGCATGTTGCCGTATCCTCGACATCGCTGGATGTAAGTCCTTGATGAATGTACTTGGAATCTTCGCCAACGTTTTCTGCCACATTAGTCAAGAACGCTATCAGATCATGATGCGTAACCATCTCTATCTCATGGATACGCTCCACGCTGAACACCGGGCCCTTCTCAGCGCATTCACGTATGTGCCTTGCTGCCTCCTTTGGAATCTGACCTAGCTCAGCTGCCGCGTCACATGCAGCCATCTCAACCTTCAGCACCTGCTGCCACTTATACTCATCTGTCCAGAGCTTTCCCATCTCTGGATTTGTATAGCGTGCTATCATTGAACAAATCCTCCTCATACAAAAGCAAGTAAAAAAGGGAAACATCTGCTCCATGGAGAAGCGCATGTTTCCCTCACCTATTGTATCATTCAAAAACCATATATGTCAACCTGTTATATTTCCGACTATTTCGTATCTAGGACATATGTCGCCTATCAGCGTTTCGATACCGAAAGCATCGTCTCCTTCAGACGATTTTCTATGGCTTCAAGCTCTTTTTCTGCCGCCATGCGCTTCGTATGTCCTTCATCCTGGATACGCACGGTCTCCTGAATCGTTGCAATCAGCTCATCGTTGACCTTCTTCACGGTCTCGATGTCGACGATACTGCGCTGATTCTCCTTGGCCGTCCCTATGCTGTTCTGCTTCAGCATCTCAGCATTCTTCTTCAAGAGCTCATTCGTCATGTCGTTCACTCTCTGCTGCATCTTCAGGACATTCTGCTGGTGTGACAATCCAAGGGCTATAACCATCTGATTCTTCCAGAGCGGTATGGTGTTATATATGGCACTCTGCACGCGGTCGGCTAATATCTTGTCGTTATTCTGTATCAAGCGTATCTGCGGTGCCGTCTGGACAGCTATCGTCTTAGTGATCTTCAGGTCGGTGACCTTTTTTTCAAACCGGTCAAGCGTCCCCTTGAAATCCTGTACCACCTGTGCAGCCATAGGGTTATTCGAGACGGCAGCCTGTGCTTCGAGCTTTGGCAGCGTCTGCTGCCTCATCTCGGCTACTTTCTCTTCACCGGCACGTATGTATATTTCTAGCTGCTTGAAATACTCCAGGTTCTTCTCATACAGCGTATCATAGAGGACGATATCCTTCATCATCTTCTGCTTTGCGTTTTCGAGGCCGCCCTCTATCCGCGCAATCTGCGTCGATATCTTATCATAACGCATCTTCATGTCGTCGGCCTTCTTCACCATCGAACCGACGATGGGAATCTTGGAGAGGAAGCTTTCGCCCTCCTCAACATGCTCGAACTCCCTCGCGTTCGTCACGAGTTCCTTCAGCAGGCCTCCGACTTCTCCGGCGTCCTTCGTTCGGGTGCTTGAAAGCACGCTGTCAGAGAAATCCGCGATATTCTTCTGTGCGGCATTGCCGTACTGCAGCAATGAAGCCGTATCCGTGAAGTCTATCTTGTTCTTTACTGCGTTGACCTCAGACCGCTGCGCTGGCGTCAGCTGCTCTGCCGCCGCCAATGCCTTTCGCACCTCATCTTTCTCTGATATCTCCTTCGGTGCCATGTCCGTGCCATCTGCCTGCTTCTTTTGGAGCAGGTCATCTAGATTTATATCTGCCATTATCATCGCCTCAAATCATGGTGCAAATCATAAAATCATGTCTTCCTGCGGCTTAGAGCTCATCTTTGTCCATATACTGATCAAAGAAATCATCCACCGGCATAACGATATACCTAAGTCCCTCAATGATACCTATAATCCACGGTATGCCCGTCCAAAAGAATGCTGCATATATGATACCTAAAGCCGTCTTACCGAGAAAGAATTTGTGTACGCCGAATCCTCCCAGGAATATGCCGAGCATACCGGCAGTGAGCTTATTGCCGATCACACGCGCCTTCGTAATCTCGCCCGAGCTATTGCGGCCACGCAGCCATTTCCCACTGCTCGCGTCTGGTAAATGCTCATCCGTGTGCCGTCTTGGATGGCGCCCTCCGCGATTTATGAGGACGTTCTTTCCATTTTCCTCGGTGATGTCTATCTTGTCGAGTGTGCTGTCGAACATATTGCCGGATACGCTGGTATCGGCTTCATCATGGGGCATAGTCTGCTCTGGTTTTTTCTTCTCCGTGGGTTTCTCGAGCTCTGGACGGCTTTCCAGCTTTATGCCGTCGGCACGGATATTCTGCTCCATGACGGTGAGCTCCGCGTCCATATCCATGAGCTGATCGCTTATGAGACGCTGAAACTGATTCTCATATGCCTCATCCATGCTGAATAGCATAGATCGTATGCGGTTGCGCGTATCCCTGACTTCATCTGTCGACAGTTTCGTATCGTATAGCTCCACATATTTCTTCACGAGCACGGCTGAGCGGTCCTGATAGTAATCGATGAATCGTGACGCAATCGGTATCTTACGGGGATTATCATGCAGATAACGGATTATGCGTCCCGATACGCCTTGCATCTTCTTCAGCTGGTTCTTCAGGTCGAAGTCATCTATCTTTTTCCGCATATCCTCTATATACTGGAAGTCCGAAACTGCCTTGTGATATTTCTCCTGCAGGAGCTCTTCACTATCTGAGCCCGAAGCTCCCTCTATCTCGCCGAGTTCCCTTGGCAGCTTGACCGTATAGCCGTCTTTGCCCCATTTGCCGTGACTGCCCATATAAAGCATAGCCAGGCTCCCAGCGCCTATCAATGCGCCTATACCGGCATGTCCGCCATATATGACCGCACCACACACGGCCATCATCAATACACCTGCTATAAGAAAAAGATATTTCATTTCTATCTCCTGTAGTTGGGATTCAGGCTTTCTCCGTGACCATATCCATCGCATGGCGTACAACAGCTTCAGGTACGTCATCCGTCACGAATACATTGCCTATTTCTTTCATCAAAACCCAGTTCACGCGGCCGCCTACAGTTTTTTTATCATGGAATATGTCCCTGTACATATGATCTGTTGTACAGCCTCCTGCGCGCATCGGCAGTCCCATCCGCTTTATCAGACGTTCGAGGCGCTCAACCTCCTCATCACGGGCGGCTCCCATTTCGCGGCTGATATAAGCTGCACCGATCATTCCGATGGCCACCGCCTCACCGTGATTATAGCGCACGTAGCCGGTCTCCTTCTCTATCGCATGCGCTATCGTGTGTCCGAAGTTCAGTATACGGCGCAGCCCGCCTTCCTTCTCATCCTTCGACACGACATCCGCCTTTATCTCACATGAGCGCGCCACCATATGCTGTACTGCCATTTCTTCAAGCGAAAGTGCTTTATCGGCATTCTTCTCGAGGAAATCAAAGAAGTCCGCATCGTAAATCACGCCGTATTTCACGATTTCTCCAAGTCCCGTATGTATCTCCCGCACCGGCAGCGTATCCAACGTTCCCATGTCCA
Organism: uncultured Veillonellaceae bacterium; assembly: GCA_900315615.1. GTDB lineage: Bacteria > Bacillota > Negativicutes > Selenomonadales > Selenomonadaceae > RUG114. Next base: position 6,450 of record OMZT01000182.1, read on the forward strand.
TGAATACGCGCTTAGGCTGATAGAATGCACCTATGAGGTTCTTACCGAGGCGATGGTTCACAGCGACCTTCCCGCCAACGCCCGAATCGACCTGAGCCAAAAGGCTGGTCGGTATCTGTACGAACGGGACGCCTCTCATATATGTCGCCGCGATGAATCCAGCCAGGTCTCCCACGACGCCGCCGCCCAGTGCGAATATAGGCGACTTGCGGTCAAGGCAATGCTCAATTGCCGCCGTATACAGTTGCTCTGCCTGCTGCAGTGATTTCGAGCTTTCACCTGCAGGTACCATGATAAGCTCTGCTGATAGCCCTGCTTCACGAATACTCCTCAGGACGTTCTCACCATAAAGCTTGCCGACATTCGTATCAGATATGAGAAGAGCCTTTTCTGAAAAACCCGTTTCTCTTATAAAGTTTTGCAGCTCGGCTCCAAGATTTCGGCCGATAAGTATCTCGTAGCTATCCTTGCCGAGCTCTACATGCACATCACGCATGAGGTATGCCCCTCCTTTTTAAAAAATTCGCAGCATCATTCATCACCTGCATCGGCGAAAGCTCTGATGTATCGATCGTATAGTCCGCGTCAGAATAAATCCCTTCACGGCTCTTAATGAGCTCCTCTATCGCCTTTAGCCTGTCGCCATGATCCTTGCCATCCAGCACCGGGCGCTCGCCATGCTTTGCCGTGCGCCGCAGTATCGTGGTTGGAGAGGCCGTGAGGCATATGATCATGCACGTCTCATGAATAAGCGCCCTGTTATCCGGATCCTTCACTGTGCCTCCGCCCGTAGACAAGACCAAATGCCTGCGCTGTAGACATTTTTTCAGCGTATCCTTTTCAAGCTGACGGAAATAGTCCTCACCATCGTCCTTGAATATCTGGGGTATGCTCTTTCTGGCTTCTTTCTCTATTGCCTTGTCAAGGTCTACAAAGGCATATCCCAGACGGCCTGCGAGCATTTTTCCCATGCTCGTCTTTCCCGTTCCCATGAAGCCCGTTATCGCTACATTCTTCATCAGAAATCCTCCAGACGCGCCTTGTATACATCAATGGCAGCGATGAGATCCTTCATATTATCTGTGCCAAATTTCTCCAAAATCGCATCTGCAACGACGAGTGCGCACATGGCTTCACCGACGACAGAAGCTGCTGAAACCGCACATACGTCACTGCGCTCTTTCGATGCCAGCACTGCCTCCTTTGTCTCTATATCGATAGAATGCAGTGGCTTCATCAGCGTAGGTATCGGCTTCATCACTGCAGTCACTACGATATCTGAGCCATTGGTCATGCCGCCTTCAAGACCCCCGGCGCGATTTGTATGGCGAAGGGGTCTGCCATCTTCCATATATATCTCATCATGGGCCTCGCTTCCCGGAATGTCCGCATAATGGAATCCCGCACCGATCTCGACCCCTTTTATTGCCTGTATGCTCATCATGGCACCAGCAAGCCTTGAATCGAGTCGCTTATCCCACTGTATATGGCTTCCGAGGCCAATCGGGGCATGCTTCACGACGACTCTGAATATGCCGCCTAACGTGTCGCCAGCCTCCTTAGCTGCGCGTATACGAGCCTTCATGCGTTCTTCTGCATCAGGATCCGGGCAGTTGAGCTCCGAATCATTCGGGCAGATAGCCTCAGGACTGACAAACGTTTCATCTGCCGCGATACCGCCGATATTCGTGACGGCCGACATCACCTCTATGCCGAGCGCACGCAAAAGCTCCTTGGCAACACCTCCAGCCGCTACGCGCGCCGCCGTCTCCCTCGCACTTGAGCGTTCCAGTATATCCCTGATGTCCTTTCTCGCATATTTCATCGCACCGGTAAGATCGGCATGTCCCGGTCTTGCAGCTGTCACTTTGTCGCCCTCTGGCTCGCCGAATGCGGCCATCCTGCCGCCCCAGTTCTTCCAGTCACGGTTCTCTACGCATATCGTTATCGGATCACCTATCGTTTCGCCGAAGCGCACGCCCGACAGGAACTGTGCCTTATCCGTCTCTATCTTCATCCTGCCGCCACGTCCGTAGCCCTGCTGACGACGTGCAAGATCATGATCTATACGCTCCTTATCCAGCCTAAGCCCTGCTGGTATGCCTTCCAATATGGCTGTGAGGCATGGTCCATGCGATTCTCCTGCTGTAACAAATCTCAATCCTGACATATATTTCCCCTCTATACTCTAAATATGCATTCACCAGTCATCCTGCCAAATCGTCATCATATCACATATGTTTACAGGCAGAAACTTACACCTATACATATATCATGTTAATTCATATCTCCTTATAAATCAAGAAAAAACAGCTCTTTTCATCCTAAACTCATATTTCGTCAAAAAAAAGCAGATGCTCACGCACCTGCCATAGAATAGAACGTCGCCGTAAAGCTCGCTATGACCTGCCCATTCTCCTGCTTTACCGTCATAGCACTAATCCTTACAAATCTCGCACCGTGCTCGAGTCCGTCAAGGAAGTCGAGCAGAGCAAAGTAGCCTCCTGATGATTCGACGCGCATGGGAAGTGCTGAAGAACTGCCATCTATATAATCCTTCTCCGGCTTTATCGACAAGATCTTCATGCCAGAGGCTGCGGCCGCTTTCTGAAGCTCCATAGCCGCACTGCCTGCCTCCTGCCTAGCTGGAAGAGCGCGAAGTGCCGCGTCCTCACGTCGCTTTTGATGGTCCGCGGCCTCCTTGGCACCTTTCCTGCCCGCAAAATGCTCCACCGATGTGATTTCTGCCCTCTTCGTCGACAGCTCAGCCTGCATGGATGTGATTCTTCCGCCTACCTGTAACCTAAGAAATATCACGATGCCAGCAAATGATAAGACGAGCGCCAATAGGACACATATAAATCTCTTACGCCCCATATCCTCACTCCCTCGCTGGAATCATTATATCAAAGTCCACTATGCCATCACCTGACATTCCGGATTCCTTCAATACGGGATGTCCCGATACAGCCTCGTCCTTCTCTAAGTCCGAAAGGAATGAAGCCGCCGCATCAAATGTCACTGCCCTGCCCTTGAGCCTGATACCCTCTCTCGTTTCCTCCACACGCGTAAGCCAAATGCCGTCTTCTGTCTTCGTACCGAGATGTACCAGTCTGCTATACCACGAGCTGCGACTTCCTGACAGCCGCTCGATTTCATCCTCTCTCTTTTTGACATCTGACTCGGAGGAACGTATGTCCGCCATACGGCCGGCATCAGCAGAAAGCATGTCCAGGCGTGCATCTGCCGCCTCTATAGACGTATCGAGGTCATATATACGCCATATTGTTCCTCCCGCAAAGAATCCGACCAGAAAAAGCCATACGATGCATGCCACTGCGCACAGCCTCCCATAGCTATGCTCTGGCGTCCTCCGAACGAATGCAGTGCCGCTGCCTGTAAGGGCACATACTGCCGCTCGTGATGACGACGGATACGTATCTTCCATATCACCCGGCAGTTCATAGTCTATATCGCCTTCGACCATCATGCCATGCTCATGCACATCTTCATCATCCATGATATCTGCGAATACGGCTATGAGCTTCACATCATCATCCTCAGCAGCATCTTTGATGGTCTCAAGGTCTGCCTTTTCCATGTAATACAGATACGCTACACCGTCTTTTACCCTCGCGGTATCGACGAACTCCCCGTCCGTCGGCATCATACCAGAAAGTTCCCACGATACAGCTTCTTTCATCTCTTTATCGGGCATGGCTGGCATGTCACGGCTCTCTATACGCAGCATGTCATGCGGCACGACGAGTGCAAGTCCCACATCATCCCAGCCTTGCCTATGCATGATCGTCACGGCATTGTCTATCATGTCTGTGAGTGAACCGTCACAGGGTGATGTTCCAAGCTCCGTGAACCTTACACCCTCCTCCGTTTCTTCAGCACCGGTCACATGGAGCAATGATGAAGACCAGGTGACTCCTACTGCATGTTTCTTACCCAAAAGCCTAGCACGGATACGTTTCGATAGCTTCACGGCATCTTCATGCAGCTTCGGCATATCTGCCAAACTTAGGAACTTATAGGTATATCCCATCATCACCGCATCTCCCAATGATCTACCCTGTAGCCTTCGGCCTCACGCCTCAAGCAGACAACGCTCGAAACAGATCCGCGCGTCGACGGCTCCCACGCTTCTGCCAGAAGCTTCAGTCCATCTGCCGTCTTTACGGCGTATACGTTCACGCAAAGCCTGCGTCCGCTCTGTGTCGTCTCATCCTCCGACCGTTTCACAGGTGTATTTCCGATCCCATCAGCTGCAGATGGATCATCCTCAATATCCGCCGCCGCAGCTTCGAGACTGCTCTCCGCAAAAAGCCTGAGTCTCTGCTCCAAGGCCATCTCATGCGTACCGGAGAGTGCCGCGGCAGCACTAGCATATACGGCAGCCGCGAGGATGAAGGCTGTAAACGTCAGAAACAGTCCCGTAAGTGAGGCGAATCCCTGTTCATTCTCCATGCGGCTCACCTCCTGTCTCCACTGCCGTATCCACGTCTATACTCCTTCCTGTACGCTTGTTCATGCCGGTGAGATGAATATTCACCAGCCTGCCGCTCCCGCTCGCCCTGAACTCCGTGACGAGCAGCGTATCGCGCACATCCGCTCCATTCATGGGCTGTCCTGGATCTGCTGCAGAGCGCACGCGCTTCATGATACCAGAGCTTTCATTGCATTTGTAGCGCAGCAAGCCGCCTCTTGTTGTCGTAAGGATCAGTTCATGCCCGCCAGACGTCACCTGCCACGTGCTCGCACTCTCCGTGTCCTGTACCATGCGCTCGGCTATGCTCCTCAGCTCCTGCCGCGTGCTCTGATCCGAACGCATATCGGCATAGAACTTCACAAAGAATGAGAAGCCACTAACGATCGACAGCAGTAATATCATGAGCACAGGTGCCATCACTGCCGTCTCTAGGAGGAGCGCTCCCTCCTCAGAGCGGCTGTCTGAGGATCCTTTCATATTCTGCTGTAGTCCCAGAATCATTATCCTTCACCTTCACGACTGCTCTGGAAAGCCTTCCATCAAGCTTCATGATATCGACAGAAATCGTATATGTACGGCCATTCTCGTCTACCGTCTCCGCGGCAGATGGCAGCACCTCCCCCGTACGCGAAGCCTCAACCATCTCCGCGAGCTTCCTCTGTGCAAGAAAGCAGCTGTCCATCTCTATGGCATTTTCCGCATATAGCCTCCCCGCCTGCATGAAGATGACACCCGCACCAACCATCAGGAAGAGAAGCACAGAGAGTACCACCGTCTCGAGCATGATAAATCCGTCTTCATCTGCCATCCTTGTCCACCCTTATTCTTCCAACGCCGTCGATACGTATCAATCGTCTGCCATGTGGGGACACGAGTGTGAGCGTACCCGGCTGCTTATCGAGGTCGGATGCGAACAGCTGGCTGCCGCCGTAAAGCGCCCATCCCGTCGGCAGCAAATGGCTGCTAAGTGTCACATATCGTTCGGGAGCGCCATCCGTCGCCTTCACGTCCTGCACCACGCTGCAGCGATAGCGTCCGCCCTCTATCTCTACGGTAAACATCGACCGACGCATATGAAGGTATCCACCAATCCCGGAAAAATCATTATCCATCGCCGTTCCATCCGTGCGCGATGTCTCTTTCACATACTCGAGATCGGATACGATCCTGTCCGCCTCTGTATCCATCCTTATCTCATCGACGATACCCGCCCTGACTGCACCTGCCGCCGCTAGCACTGAAGCCACGGCCAGCACAATAAGAAGCTCCAATAGCACGAAGCCCGCGTCATCATTTTTCATGGCAAAAGACCCATCCAAAATCCACTCCCCATGACGAACGCAGCCGTACCACCTGCAGACAGGAACGGTCCGAACGGGACACGGGTATTACCGGGCTTGCCACAGATGAGCAGCACCAGGGCAGCCACGCCGCCAAGCAGGAATGAGATCACCACCGCTGCCGCCGTATCCTCAGGTGGCATCCACAGGCCGAGCGCCGCCGCATATTTCACATCTCCAAGCCCCATGCCGCCGCCGGATAGCAACCGTATCGCCAGCATGACGATACCTGCAGCAAATGACGTCAGCAAAAGTGATGTGATAGATTCACCCCCAAGCAGTGAAAAGCATATGCCACACGCTGCAAAAGCCAAAAGCGTATGGTTCCGTATCAGCTGTGTCCTCATATCATATATCGCAATAAAAAAGACAAATATCAGGAACACAGCATCTGCCGCCATCATGCTCCGGCCTCAGTATCCCGGCTGAACGAATGGCTGTCATAGCTTCCAAGCATTGCCTTGCCCGATGACACCGAATATGCGCCAGCCGGCACATCGACGAGTTTTCCGTCTATATAGCATTTACCAGAGGGCGGCTTCAGGTTCTGTGGATCCTCGATGTACTGATCCAGCTTATCGAGCGAATCTGCATCGCCTCCCGTCTGTGCGTGATACATGACCGCCGCCGTATCTATAGTGCGTAGATCCATCTGTATCTTCGCCGTATTTGCACGCGCCATCGCACCTTCAAACCGTGGCACGGCTATGACAGCGAAGACACCTATGATAGCTATCACTATCATCATCTCAAGCAGTGTAAAGCCCTCCTCGGCTCTGATACCCCTGCTCAACCGCTTCATATCGAACATATCTAAGTCCAACCCCCTTAAATCGAAGTAACTGCATCCAGGAGCGGCAATACGATTGACAGCACCATTGCACCTACGACCACTCCGAGTACAAGCACCATCAAAGGCTCAGACGCGGCCTCCATGCGCCCAGACGCCGTATCCATACGCTGCCTGCACTCATTGCAGACCACATCGAACATCTCATCGAGCCTGCCGCTCTCCTCGCCTGCCGCGACTAATCCTATAGCAAAGGCTGGGAAATCTCCGGCATGACCTGCCATGATGTCAGAAAGCCATCGTCCCTTCGTCACCTCACTGGAAGCGTCAGACAAAAGCCTGCTGAGGTAGCGATTCCTGACGACACCGGCTGCTGCTTCGAGGCTCTCACCTGGCATGGCACCACTCCTATAGAGTATCCCGAGCGTCCCCATCATCTCCAGGCAGCCCGCATGGCGGAAGAATGTTCCCGCAAGCGGCATATGCAGCATAGCTGATCCTAAGCGAACGGCTACCCTGTCATATCTAGACGCCAGCTTGACCGACACAACCAATATCACTATCACAAACAGGAGAAGCGGCCACCATCTTGAGGCCATATCTGCTGCTGAAAGCAACGCACGCGTAATCCACGGCACCGGTACAGAAAGAGATGTGAATAACGACGAAAATGCCGGCAATACGAAAAGCAGCATGAATAGCGCAGAGATCACGGCCATGCCAAGCAGCAAGCATGGATAGAGCATCGCTGTTTTCAGGCTTTCTCGAAGCTTTTCTTCAGACTTGAGATATCCGTGAAGCCTCTCCAGCACCTCGCCTAAGCTGCCGCTCTCCTCGCCTGCACGCACTGCACCACATACGATCTTGGGGAAATATCCCTCATGCTCCATCGCTGAGGCCAGGTTCCCTCCATGAGATAACTCCTCTGCGATCCTAGAATAAGATTCGCGGCAGGCAGGATCCTTCTCCTTTGATGCAACGAATGCGGCAGCTGACGCGAGTGGCATCTGCGCCTTTACCAGACTGAGCATCCTTTCGATGTAAAGCATTGCCACCTTGCCCCCATGGCCGACATGGCGGACTTTACGGGCGGTGAGTCCTGTGATATAAAGGCCTCTTCCCCTAAGCAGTCGTGCCGCATCATTTATGGTTCCCGCCTCAAGTGTACCGGTATATATCCGGCCGCTCCTGTCTCTCGCATGATAAAAGAATTCCATTTCTCACCTCCATGCCTGATTGATGCTGATGATACCTTTTGCTGCCAAACGTGATAATGACATCTCCATCGTCTGCATGCCATCAGACTGTCCTGCCATGATACACGAGGCAATGCTCCCGATCCGGCCACTTCGTATGAGGTTTCTAACCGCCGTCGTCGTCCACATCACCTCTGCCGCCAGTGCCCTTCCACCATTCTTCCGCATCACTAGGCGCTGCGATATGATGCCGACCAAAATCGCGGCAAGTGCCTCTCTCACCTCCATCGCATCGCCCCCAGCCAGGCTCACGAGTCTCAGGATCGCCTCTGATGCATTGGATGTATGCAAGCTGCCCAGCACATAAAAGCCAGCCTCCGCCGCTTGTATTGCCGCCCTGCATGTCTCGCGGTCGCGTATCTCACTCACCATGATGATATCCGGGTCCATCCTGACCACATCGCGCATCGCCTCTGGAAATGAATGAAAATCCCGCCCGAGCTCCATCTGGCTTATCATACCACCAGTAAAACGGTACTCCACAGGATCCTCAAGTGTCACAAGATGACCGTCATGCTGCTTCAGCCATCCATCTATAATAGCCGCAAGCGTCGTCGTCTTGCCCTGACCCGTACGCCCGCAGACGAGCAGCAACCCATGTGCAAGGCTCAGGGCACGTGACATACCATCTGGCGCACCTATCTCTGATAGCGACGGCACAGACGGTGGTACGAGCCTAAGTGATGCCATTTTCTTTCCTGCTGCTGTATATGCGTGCACACGAAAAGCACGTCCACCGTATTCAAACGAATAATCCGGCACGTTACCACCACTTGCAGTGAGAAAATCCTCCATCCATTCGCGCGATAAGACAGTATCATCGTCCATCTTTTTGAGCCTGCCATCGACGCGCAGATATACGGAACCACCCTCCATCAGATGTATATCAGAAGCTGACATACCTATAGAATCAGCTGCTATCTTCTTCCATCTTTCATCAAATTCCACCGTAAAGAACCCTCTTTACTTCCTGCTTTGTAACAAGTCCCTGCGCCGCCTTATCCATGCCATCTGACTGCATGGTCTGCATGCCATTTTGCTCTGCCAGTTCCTCTATATACGATTCATCGCGCCTATCGAGTATGGCTCTGCGCATATCGTCATCTACACCGTAAATCTCCTGTATCGCTATGCGGCCCCTGCCCTCTGCGCGCCGCAGCAGTCGCTGTGCAGCCACCCCCGAAAGGGCAGAGGCCAAAAGGTATGGCGCAACTCCCATCTCCAGCATGCGTGGTATGACGCCCGCTGCCCTCCCCGTATGGACAGTCGAAAATATCCTCCGTCCTGAAAGAGCCGCCCGTACTGCCGTCTTTGCCGTCTCGCCATCCCTTATCTCGCCGATCATCACCGTGTCCGGATCTGCACGCAGGACGGCTTTCAATGCGGAAGCAAAATCCAGTCCTGCCTTTCGGTCAACCTGAACCTGACTCACGCCCTTCATGTGGTATTCCGGCGGATCCTCTATCGTGACGATACTCCTTTCATCATCTGCAAGTTCCCTGAGTGCCGCATACAAGGTCGTGGTTTTCCCCGAATTCGTAGGTCCCGCCAAAAGCAGCATGCCACCAGGCTTATTTATGAGCTTCATGAACAGCTCCAGGTTACGTCTTGAAAAGCCAAGGTCTGAGACAGCCAGTCCACTGCCACCATCCAGTATCCTAAGGACCGCTCCCTCACCACCGAGAAACGGAACCGTTTCCACACGGATATCTATGCTACGGTCATGATTCTCATAGCTGAAGCGTCCGGCAAGAGGCAGCCTTTTCTCCGTCGTATCAAGCCGTGCCATCACCTTTATGCGCGCGATGAAGGCACGCATCGCCTCACGTGGCAGTTCTCTGTGCCAAACAGTCAGGCAGCCATCTACGCGCATGCGTATCCACGCTTGCTCTCCGTACGGCTCGATATGTATGTCGCTCGCATGCATGTCAATAGCATCATCAAGCATTGCATCGACACATCTGACAACAGGATCCATCGACAGCTTTACATCGTGGATTCCCTGTGACCTGGGCTTGGTCTCACGTACAACCCGCGCCAACAGCTCATCCACGCTTTCAGCTTCTTTCATATTTCCTCCATTTTCCTATTTTTTATTTCTATTTCCCATTATTTACTAGTATAACATTCCCAGTTATAGTTTTCAAGATTATTCAGCGAATTTGTTGAAAAAATAGATAATTTTTTATTCGAGAGAACGCAGTGAGCTCCCAGGGAAAAGAAAACCGCCAGGCAAGCCTGACGGTCTCTACAAATCTGTTATTTTTTCCTGCTCTCAGCAACCTTCTTGAAGGCTGTACCCGCAGCTTCTATGGTACGTTCTATGTCCTCATCCGTATGTGCAAGTGACATGAATATGGTCTCAAACTGCGACGGTGCGAGATATATACCCTGCTCGAGCATAGACTGGAACCAGACCTTGAACGCCTGCTGATCTGACGCAGCCGAGTCATCGTAATTCCATACATCATGATCATTGAAGAAGATGCCGAACATCGATCCAGCCTGATGTGCCTGTATCTTGACACCGGCTTCTTCTGCCTTCTTCAGCCAGCCCAGCAGGAGCTTCTTCGTCTTCAACGTAAGGATACGGCTCGCATCCGGCTTTCCTGGCTCTGGCTCAGCGAGCAGGACCTTCAATGTCTCTATGCCCGCGGTCATGGCAAGAGGATTGCCCGACAGCGTCCCCGCCTGATACACAGGACCAGACGGCGATACCATCGACATGATATCCTTCCTTCCACCATAAGCGGCGACAGGAAGGCCTCCGCCTATGATCTTGCCTAGACATGTAAGATCTGGCGTGATACCATATGCTGCCTGAGCTCCGCCAAGAGAAGCCCTGAATCCGCACATGACCTCATCGAATATCAGCACAGTGCCATGCTTTTCCGTGAGCTCGCGCAGCTTGCGCAGATAGCCTTGGCGCGGCGGCACGCAGCCCATATTGCCAGCCACTGGCTCTACGATGACAGCTGCGATATCGTCGCCCATCTCGTCCATGACCTTCGTTATCGCTGCCTCATCATTATAGGGCACGGTTATCGTATCTGCCGCCGTTCCCTGCGTCACGCCTGGTGATGACGGCACGCCGAATGTCGCCATCCCCGAGCCGGCATTCACGAGCAGACTGTCACTATGTCCATGATAGCAGCCTATGAATTTCACGATCTTATCACGATGTGTATATCCACGTGCCACGCGCAGTGCTGACATTGTGGCCTCTGTACCGGAGTTCACCATACGTATGAGGTCTATGGACGGGTATGCCTGCTTCACGAGCTTTGCAAGCTCACTCTCAAGGAGTGTCGGGGCACCGTAGCTGGTGCCGCGCTCGGCTGCTTCCTGGAGGGCTTTCACGACATTTGGATGTGCATGGCCAATGACCATCGGACCCCATGAGCCCACATAGTCGATGTATTCATTCCCATCTATATCGTATATGCGGTCGCCCTTCGCACTGGCTATGAAAGGCGGGTTGGAATCCACATTCTGATATGAGCGTACCGGGCTGTTCACGCCGCCAGGCATGAGCTCTTTCGCTTCATTGAATGCTGTGAATGATTTTGAAAGGTCAAGCATATTGTTACCTCCTGTCACGCCTTCAGCCACTTCGCTGCATCTATGGCATGATACGTTATGATCATTTCTGCGCCAGCCCTCTTCATCGACATCAATGTCTCAAGGACGATACGTTTCTCATCTATCCAGCCGTTCATAGCGGCTGCCTTCACCATAGCATACTCTCCGCTCACGTTGTAAGTGACAAGTGGGAGATTCGTATGTAGCTTGGCTTCATGCACGATGTCAAGATATGCGAGCGCCGGCTTGATAATGATCATGTCCGCGCCCTCTGCCTCATCGAGAGCCAGTTCCTTCATCGCTTCACGCGCATTCGCCGGATCCATCTGGTACTGCCTCCTGTCACCGAACTGAGGCGCAGAGTCTGCCGCATCACGGAACGGTCCATAGTAGCCTGACGCGTACTTTACGGCGTAGCTCATTATCGCCGTATTGATATATCCTTTTTCATCCAGTGCCTCGCGTATCACACGCACGCGTCCATCCATCATATCAGACGGTGCCACGATATCTGCACCCGCCTCAGCCTGACTCACAGCGACCTTCTGCAGGAGCTTCAGTGTTGCATCATTATCGACATATCCCTTTGGCTCGCACATCACACAGCTGTCGCCATGCTCATGTGCATACTCGTTCAGCTCACCGCAATGACCATGCTCCGTATACTGGCAGAGACAAACATCCCCGACGATGACGAGCGACGGAGCAGCCTTCTTTATTCCTGCGATGGCACGCTGAACAGGGCTCTTCATATCCCATGCAGACGAACCTATAGCATCCTTATACTCAGGCAGTCCGAATACTTCCACAGCTGGTATGCCCAGAGCCGCTATTTCCTTCGCCAGCTCTACTGCATTGTCTACGGACAGGTGATAGCAGCCCGGCATACTTGGAATCTCTTCCTTCACGTTCTCACCTGGAACGACAAAGATCGGATATATGAAATCCTTTACGGAAAGATGATTCTCTCTCACCATTGCGCGCATATTTTCGGAAATCCTCATCCTGCGTGGACGAAGTGCCTGACTGAACATATTAAAGCATCCCTTTCAGAAACA
>OMZT01000181.1 GCA_900315615.1 uncultured Veillonellaceae bacterium
GGAACCTTTGTTTTATGAGGCATAAAAACACGCTCCCCTCAGTAGGACTTTGATTTTTTCATTGTCCTATCTAAGGGGAGCATATCAGATTACGCCGAAAATCTGGTGAGGAGTATATTGTCATAGATGAAATATATATGAACTATGGCTTTTCGTTTTATACTTTTGCGACAGATTCTTCTCCGAGCTTTTTAGCGGCATATTCGAGTAAGATATGAGCGCTTTTGCGATTCGTTGCTAATGGGATATTGTGCACATCACAAAGCCTGAGGAGAGCATTGATATCCGGCTCGTGTGGTTGTGAGGTTAATGGATCGCGAAGGAATATGACATAGTCGACTTTGTCCGTTGCAACGAGAGCACCAATCTGCTGGTCACCGCCCATAGGGCCTGACATCATCGTCTGTACATTTAGGTTGAATGTATCATTTATGAGCTTACCAGTCGTATGCGTAGCAACGAGATCAAAATTCTTGAGAAGGTCCTTATGGTGTCCAACGAATTCCAACATTTCACTTTTTTTCTTGTCGTGTGCTATTAAAGCTATCATTTTCATGTTGATTGTTACCTCCCTGAAGGCATCGATATAACTACTTAATATTTGAGTTCGATATTATTATTTTTTTTCCTTTATCATATAGAGGATTTTCTGAAAATAACATGAAATAATAGTAGAAAGGGGTATATATGCCTTTTACGATGGACATATGTGCATCGTAAAATAATTCAAGCAAGAAACATATTGTAAATATGTAAATATTGCGGTATAATATCTGAAAAAATAAGGAGGTATTACATTGCGGATGAATGGTGCTCAGGCTGTTCTTGAAAGCCTGAAAAATGAAGGCGTGGATCTTGTCTTCGGATATCCAGGAGGCGCCGTACTGACTTTGTATGACGCAGTATATAAGCTCAAATTCCCACATATATTGGCACGTCACGAGCAGGGTGCAGTGCATGCTGCGGACGGATACGCCAGAGCTACTGGTAAGGTAGGCGTAGTCTTTGCTACGTCAGGCCCTGGAGGGACTAACCTTGTGACAGGAATCGCTACTGCGAATATGGATTCTGTTCCTCTTGTATGCATTACTGGGCAGGTTGCTAATCCGTATATCGGAAAGGATGCATTCCAGGAAGCGGATATCTGTGGTATCACGACTCCTGTTACGAAGCATAATTATCTGGTCAAGGATGTAAAGGATTTGCCACGTGTGCTGAAAGAAGCTTTTTTCATTGCACGCACTGGCAGGCCTGGACCTGTAGTTATCGATGTTGCGAAGGATGTTTTTGATGCCGAGATAGATTATCACTATCCGGATGAGGTGTCGCTGAAGGGATATAGTGGGAACTTTGACGGTGATGAAGCTGAGATCGATGCTGCGGTAGAAGCTTTATCTGAGGCCAAGCATCCGTTGCTGTTTATAGGTGGTGGTGTGACGCTTTCAGATACAGCTAACGAGGTTCGTAGAATCGCTGATATTACGGGATTCCCTTCTACGTGCACGCTGATGGGACTTGGAGACATGCCGGCATCAGATCCGAGCTTTCTGGGAATGGTAGGTATGCATGGCACATACGCTGCCAATATGGCAATCATGGAATGTGACCTTCTCATAGGCATTGGCGTGCGCTTTGATGATAGAGTGACTGGTGTCGTGACTGAGTTTGCACCAAAGGCCAAGATCATGCAGTTTGAAGTGGATCCTGTTGAGGTCGGGAAAAATGTTCCTGTTGACTACAGGGTACTGGGAGATCTCAGATGGTCATTGCCAAGATTTGCGGAGAAGCTGCAGAAAAGCGGCGTAGACTATTCCGCACAAACAAAAGGGTGGAGAACTTATGTGATGAAGATGGAAGATGATCATCCTCTGTCATATAAGGAGAAGCCAGATTGCATAATGCCGCAGAAATTGGTAGAGACGGTAAGCCGTCTTATGGATGACGATACAATTGTTGTCACAGACGTTGGACAGCATCAGATGTGGGCTGCACAGTTCTATGAATCAAGGAAGCCGAGACAGTTCCTTACATCAGGTGGACTTGGAACGATGGGGTACGGGCTTCCTGCAGCGATAGGAGCGAAGCTTGGACAACCTGATAAGAAGGTCGTATGTTTCAGTGGGGACGGCAGTATAATGATGAACTGTCAGGAATTTGCAACAGCTGCCGATAATGATGTCGATGTAAAAATCATAGTAGTCCATAACCATACACTGGGTATGGTATCTCAGTGGCAACGTCTTTTTTACAATGAACATTATTCGCAGTCGGAGTTACATGGCAAGACAGACCTGGTTAAGCTCGCAGAAGCGATGGGAGCAAAGGGATGCCGTATAGATGATCCAGCTAAACTAGAGACGGAGCTAAAAGAGGCCCTTGAAGAGAAAGGACCAATCCTCATTGATGTAATGGTTCCAGAGGTAGAAGATGTATTACCGATGGTTCCTGGTGGTAAGAGACTTGATCAGATGGTTCTTGAGGAGGAATGATGCATGCAGAAGTATCTTATTTCTATTCTTGTAGATAATAAGCCAGGTGTTCTTACGCATGTATCTGGTCTTATTAGCAGACGCGCATTTAATATTGAAAGCATCTGTGCTGGATATACAGAGGAACCAGATGTTACACGCATAAATATCGTTGTGTCTGTTGAAGATGAACGGGAGCTTGATCAGGTTGAGACACAGCTCGCAAAGCTTATTGATGTCATTAAGGTCGTCAACATGTCGAAGATACCTTCAGTGAAGCGTGAGTTAGTAATGCTTAAGGTGCATGTAACGAAGGAAAACCGTGCAGGTCTGCTGGATATAGTACAGGTGTTTCGTGCTAAGATCGTAGACCTAGGCAAGGATGATATGGTTATAGAGCTTACGGGTGAGGAAGGCAAGATTGATGCTTTGATAGAGGTTCTGCAGGACGGTTATGAGATTATCGAGATTGCACGTACTGGGGCAATAGCCCTTTCGCGTGGTGTAGTGCCAGCAAAAGATATGTAAGCATTTTTCAAATAATTACTTGATATTGATAATGCCAGATGATAAAATATATTACAAATAGAATTTTCTGTTGAGGCATTTATGCGTAGATAGGATAGCCTATTACAGTGTATATTCTAGAAGGAAAGGATGATTTTCATGGAACTTAAGGGTTCACAGACAGAGAAGAATCTTTGGGCGGCATTCGCAGGAGAGTCTCAGGCAAGGAATAAATATACATATTATTCCTCCAAAGCGAAAAAGGATGGATTTGTTCAGATTTCCAAGATTTTCGAGGAAACAGCTGAGAACGAGAAAGAACATGCAAAAATGTGGTTTAAACTCGTAGAGGGCATTGGCACAACAGCCGAGAACCTCAAGGCAGCAGCTGCTGGCGAGAATGAAGAGTGGACGAGCATGTATCCTGGCTTCGCTAAGACGGCGCGTGAGGAAGGCTTCGATAAGATTGCAATGCTTTTTGAGGGTGTCGCGAAGATCGAGAAGGAACATGAAAAGCGCTATAATATCCTTTTAGCGAATGTCCAGGAGGATAAGGTATTCAGCAAGAGCGAGAAGATTATCTGGCAGTGCCAGAACTGCGGCTATGTCTGCGAGGCAACAAAGGCTCCAGCTAAGTGTCCTGTATGCGATCATCCTCAGGCATATTTCAAGCAGCTTGTTCAGGACTATTGATCTTGGTACATATGTAAAGGCTGACCAATAATAGCTAGTATTAGGAAGACGCTGACTGTCGGTGCTCTGTAAAGAGAATTCGATAGATGTCAGCGCTTTCTTTATTTTCACATGGATGTTGATCATTTGTAAAAGGCCTGGAGGTGCAGTAATGGTTATAACATGGGATGAATACTTTATGGGAATTGCAATCTTTTCGGCATACAGAAGCAAGGATCCTCATACACAGGTCGGTGCATGCATTGTCAACAGCGATAATCATATCGTTGGAGTTGGATATAATGGAATGCCAAATGGATGTGACGATAAATTATATCCATGGGGTAACACTGGGAAGTTCGGGGAGAGCAAATATGCGTATGTCGTTCATGCTGAGTTGAATGCGATATTGAATGCAAGTACCCAACTGAAGGGCTGCCGCATATATGTGTCCCTTTTCCCATGTAATGAATGCTGCAAGGCAATTATCCAGAGTGGCATTCGTGAGGTGATATATCTATCGGACAAATATGCGTATACGGATAGTACTAAGGCATCAAAGAGGATGCTAGATTCTGCGGGTGTGACCTATAGGCATCTAGATACGAAGCTCGATGAACTGCCTGTAAGCTTTATACCTGCAGAAGATTAAAGATAGATTTGGGCGTCAAAATTAAGGGCTTTCCAAATTGATATACACATGCTATAATATCGGTTAGTGTAAATTCAAGCGGAGGTATGAAATGCCATTCCAGACGATCAATATTCTTGGTGTTCCAGTGGCATCGGTTACTATGACTGATGCGGTGGAGCAGGTGGAAAAATATATAGACGAAAGGGCAAATGTACAGATCGCTACAGCTAATGCTGAAATGATAATGAACGCGCAGCGCGATGAGCGGCTTATGGGTATACTGAGAAAAGCTGCTCTTGTTACTCCTGATGGGGCAGGTACTGTATGGGCAGCGCATCATTTAGGATGTGAGATGCCGGAGCGGGTAGCGGGATATGATCTGGTGCAGGAGCTCCTTAAACGTGCACCAAAAAAAAATCATCGGGTTTATTTTTTTGGATCGGCTCCGGGAGTGGCAGATAAGGCTAAGGCAGAAGCTGAGCGTCGTTATCCCGGTATAAATATCGTTGGAACAAGGAACGGGTTCTTTACGAAAGTTGATGAGCCTGCCATAATAGAAGATATAAGGAAATCGGAACCGGATATCTTGCTGGCGGCGTTAGGTGTGCCTAAGCAAGAAAAATGGATAGATTCTCATCTGCCTGAGCTTGGTGTTCCCGTTGCAATAGGTGTGGGAGGCACACTCGATGTAATGGCAGGCGTCATGAAGAGAGCACCTCTATGGATGCAACGTGCAAAGTTGGAGTGGCTTTTTCGAGGGATGATGCAGCCTAAGAGGGCCGGAAGGCTCATGGCACTACCAAAGTTTGTGATTAAGGTAATGCATCAAAAGTGAACAGCTTTCATCTGTGGATTACGTAGATTAATGAGTTTACCGTAGGCTTCACTGGCAAAAATCCAGTAGACAAAGCCTTTACAGAAGGATATAATCTTATATAAGGAAAGATATGACATGTTCGTGTCATTTGTTGAGGGGAGGATTTAAAGTGAGGATTGTCAGAGAGGGCTATTTCTTTATTGCCGGATCGCTGGCGGTTGCTCTTCTTCTCGGTATAGCAGTAAATCCTTATTGGGCGATTCCATTTGTGGTTCTGGCAGGATATTTCGTTTATTTCTTCCGGAATCCTGAACGTACCATCCCAACTGATGATTCGGTGATTGTTTCACCAGCTGATGGTACAGTACAGGATGTTATACCGATGGAAGGCGACGATTTCGTAAAGAAACCATGTAATAAGGTAATCATTTTCTTGTCTATATTCGATGTGCATGTTAATCGTGCTCCTATAGCAGGGGAGATAAAGTGCCAGAAGTATGTGTGCGGCCGTTTCAGACCTGCCTATAAGGATAGCGTCGGGTTTGAAAATGAGCGTCATATGATTGGTATAGATAATGGAAAACTGCGTGTGACTGTAACGCAGATTGCAGGTATCTTGGCTCGTCGTATCGTTTCATGGGTTACGCTTGATGATGTACTGAAGAAGGGTGAGCTTTACGGGCTTATCCGTTTTGGTTCTTGTACGGAGATTGTTATGCCGCAGGAAGTCACGGTGACTGTGCATAAAGGCCAGAAGGTCGTCGGTGGCGAGACTGTTATCGGGAGGCTGTCTGACTGATGTATAGAAGGATAATACCGGATATGTTCACTACGTCGAACCTTGTTTTCGGCATGTGTTCAATATTAGCTACATTCAATGGAGATTATTTTTGGGGCTCCATCTTCATCATGATTGCTTTGTGCGCTGACGGACTTGACGGGCGTACAGCAAGGTTCTTCGGAGTTGCTGGAGAGATGGGCAAGGAAATGGATTCTCTGTGTGATCTTGTATCATTTGGGGTTGCACCGGGATTCTTGGTGTTTTCTTTTTGCCTTAAGGACTATGGAATCCTTGGATGGGTTGCTGTCATATTCTTCGCCGCATGCGGTATGTGGAGATTAGCACGTTTTAATGTGAATGCAGCTACACTTCATGGATATTTTATGGGGCTTGCGATACCAGCAGGCGGTAATATCCTTGCAACATCTACATTGCTATTCTTGTTGACAGGGTTCAATCCGCGAGCTTTGGGAATCGCATATCCCATCATAGTCATGATTGTGGCATATCTGATGGTCAGTCACGTGCATTATCCAGATTTTAAGGGTGCCGGTGAGAAGATATATGTTGGATCAAAGGTGTTCGCCGTGGTTCTCTTTGTCTTTATCCTTTATTATGGGAGAGATGCTATAGGGGCTGCAGTATTGTTTGGCCTGTTTGCAACATATGCATTGTTCGGGATATTCAACTATGCATTAGCTCTTTTTTCGCGTCGTTGACGATGAGGAGGCAGTAAGAAAAAGCATATGGAACATATTTTGGACATCGTGATGATCCCTGTGCAGATTATCATGTTCCTTTTCACGCTCTATTATTTCATTATTGGCTTTTGCGGCCTTTGGCGGCGTAGTGAAAAGAAGATATTGACCCCTAAGAAGTCATTTGCGATCATAGTGGCAGCTCATAATGAGCATGCAGTCATTGGACAACTCGTTGAAAACCTGCATCATCAGGATTATCCAAAAGAGCTTTATGATATATTCGTTATTGCTGATAACTGTTCGGATAATACTGCAGAAATTGCAGAAAATGCAGGAGCTAAGGTTTGTGTTCGTACTCATCCAACGAAGAAGAGTAAAGGCTATGCATTGGAATGGATGTTTGAACGACTTTTCAAGATGGAACGGAAATACGATGCAGTATGTATCTTTGATGCTGATAATCTGGTTCATCCTCGGTTCTTGCTAGAAATGAATAATCGCTTATTGAAGGGCGATCGTATTATACAGGGGTATCTTGATGCGAAGAATCCATATGATACGTGGGTGTCAGGAACATTCGCCATTGCATTTTGGGTCATAGACCATATCGTACATCTCGCTAAGACGCAGATTGGGCTTTCATCGGTACTGGGTGGTACGGGTATGTGTATCGCTTCAGATGTGTTGCAGAAGTACGGATGGCGTGCTACATGCCTCACTGAGGATATGGAATTTACGATGAAGTCGCTTGCCGAAGGTATCAAAACTACCTGGGCTCATGATGCAATCGTTTATGATGAGAAGGCGCTAACATTCAAGCAGTCCTGGAATCAGAGGAAACGTTGGGCACAGGGACAGTTTGATGTAGCGAATCGCTACATTCCGAAAATGCTTATTGAAGGATGGCGGCATAAGGATATAAAAATGTGGGATGGGTGTTTATACCTCTTGCAACCTCATTTCCTTATGATATCTACGGCTTTCATTATCATCAGCTATGTGCAGCTTGCATTTCCTCCGTTCTATACCAATATATATCAGTTCATGCCATCGCAGCTGATGACGGCAATAATGCTTGCACAGTACATCATTCCAATGATTATATTGTTAAAGATTGATGTCAAACCGAAAGCTTGGCTGTATTTGATTTTCTATCCGATATTTATATATTCATGGATTCCGATAATCTTTTTGGGATTCATACATAGGAATGAGCATGAATGGAGCCATACCAAGCATACTCGTTCTATGAGTTATGAAGATATCATGGGTAATGTAAAAAATACGGCTGTGTCTGAAGATAAATGATATAGCAGACGTACACGGATTCCGTGTGCGTCTTTATTTTGAAGGGGAATAAATATGTACGAATTAAAAGTTCAGACCTCGTTTGAGGCTGCACACCGTGTGGTAGGATACGATGGCAAATGTAATAACCTGCATGGGCATAGCTGGACTGTAGAAGTTACAGCACAGGGAAATGAGCTGGATGACCTTGGGATGCTAGCAGATTTCAAGAAAGTCAAGGGAGCTCTAAATGAAATACTTGATAGTTTTGACCATCATTTCCTTAATGAGATGCCGGACTTTTTGAATCAAAACCCAACTGCAGAAAATATTTCGCGTGTCATATATGACAAAATGAAAACACATCCTGTATTTACCGGTAAAGCGGAGTTGAAATCGGTGACAGTATGGGAATCCCCACATTCATCGATAACCTACAGAGAGGATTGAGATGCATGGAAAAGAGACTGATAGAGATATTTTCATCGATTCAGGGCGAAGGAAAATATGCGGGATGCAGACAGGTGTTTGTTCGTTTTGAAGGTTGCAATCTATGCTGCAATTATTGTGATACGCAGCATGATCCAGGTACTCATGCGTATTGTGATGTTGAAAAGCATGCGGGAAGCCGTAAGTTTGAACATGTGAGTAATCCGATTTCGTCCGGGGACTTAGCAGGGTACGTGAACATATTACTGCATGACTTGCCACATCAGGCAATTGCACTGACTGGAGGTGAGCCATTGCTGCATGCGGATTTCATTCATGAGATAGCACCGCTAATGCATGCACCTGTAATGCTGGAGACGAATGGAACACTGTGCGCTGAGCTTAAAAAAGTGATAGATGATATTTCCATAGTAAGCATGGATATAAAGCTTCCAAGTGTTACAGGTAGAGAACTTTGGGCAGAACATACAGAGTTTTTGAGGATGGCGCGTAGGAAAGATATCTATGTCAAGGTTGTCGTTTCAAATGACACAACTGATGATGAATTTGATAAGGCTGTGTCTGTCGTCAGTAATGCATCTGGCGCGAGGACCCTCTTCGTCATACAGCCTGTAACCCCTGTGAATGGGGTGGAAGCGATTACACCGGATCGTACGCTGCAACTTCAGGCGCGAGCACTCAGAAGCCTTCGTGATGTGAGGGTATTACCGCAGACACAGAAGATGATAAATCAAATGTGATAATCTTTTTAGATCGAGAAGAGGTGTGTAGGTGATTCATAAGGCTAAGCTATACATGTATGGATTCATAAAAGCACTGCAGCATGTGATAGCTTTTCATTGGAAGTTCATATTAACGTTTTTTATTATGAACTTCCTTACGATTGGATGGTCATTATTTAGTACTGACAGGCCTGTAGAGGCTGTGTTATATGGCTTTACTTTACTGCTTGCATTGATTTTCTTTACGGCCTTGATAGGATTTATCCCGTTCAGGAAACTGCAGGATATAATAAAAATCTTCGTAATTGCTATATGCTCGATACCTTTTTTATTGGAAACATTTACGATGTATAATTATCATGCGCTTATTGGTGCGGGAATCATAAATTCTATACTAGAAACTAACTTCAAGGAATCCATAGAATTCATTCAAATGTATGTCGGCTTCAAGGAATTTACAATCGTGTTTTTTGTATCCGCAGTAATGGCATATATCGTGATAAAGAAGCCATACCGCAATATACGTGTGCCGGAGCGTATCCTATCTACGATATCAACCCTGATTATTATTATTTGCACGATTTCGGCTGTGTATATGGATATAGCGTATGCAGAGATCCTGTATGGAGATCCGTTGCCAATCCAACGTGTCTATGCCTCTGCCAAAGTGGCGGTAGACAATATGAATGCATATAAGGAGCTCGTATCAAAGGTTAACGATGATGTCAGACTTACAGGTAATGACAGCAAGATAAAGAATGTCGTATTCATACTTGGCGAGTCTACGAATCGCAATCATATGCATCTGTATGGTTATAAGCTTAAAAACACGCCCAATCTCGACCGTATGGAATCTAATGGTGATATAGCTGTTTTTCGGGATGTTGTCAGTCCTCATTCAACAACTATCGCCGTGCTAAGTGAGCTATTTACTTTCTGCCATCATGAATCCGATATGCCTTGGTACAACTATACTAATTTAATAGATGTAATGAATGCTGCAGGATATAAGACACATTGGATGTCTAATCAGGAAAGCTCAGGTATATGGGGAAATGTAGCAC
This sequence comes from uncultured Veillonellaceae bacterium, assembly GCA_900315615.1. Classification (GTDB taxonomy): domain Bacteria; phylum Bacillota; class Negativicutes; order Selenomonadales; family Selenomonadaceae; genus RUG114. The sequence continues at coordinate 10,104 of OMZT01000181.1, forward strand.
AAGTATATGCTAGTCATAGTACGGTGCATCGTTTTACACGTATACGTGATTCACATGAAGATAATGGCGTATTGGATGAGGAGCTTTTCCCGTTGATTGATGACGCTCTTGCATCTGATGATCGGGATGGGAAAAATTTTTATGTTGTGCATTTGATGGGCGGACACGGACTATATTATAATCGCTTTCCATATAGTTTCTTCAAATTCAATGCGGATGATATTGATATGGATTTACCTGAAGAGAAGCGTACTGTCATGGCTGAATATGATGATGCACTCTACTATAACGATTACATTGTCAGTAGCATTATTGACAAATTTCGCGACTCTGAAACACTAGTGATATATTTACCAGATCATGGTGAAGCGGTGTATGATGATGGAGGGTTCAATGGTCATATAGAGGAAAATCCGAGTCGCCATATGATAGAGGTTCCTATGGTCATATGGGCTTCTGACAGTTTCAAGGATAAATACCCAGATAAATGGAAACGGATCATGGTAGCCGTAAATCGTCCGTATATGACGGATGATATGATACATACTGTGCTGGATTTGACTGACATAAGGACTGAGGATTATGATCCTACGCGCAGTATTGTGAATGATATGTTCAATAGCCAGCGTCCTCGAATATTCAACGGCATGAATTATGATACCGAGATACGTTAGGCTTATATAGTAGTGTGATTGCAATAAGGCCGGTAGCCATATGGCTTATGTATGAATAGGCTAATGTGATAGATGCTGTATCTTCTATAAAAATGAGAGGTGTTCTGCTATAACAGAATACCTCTCATTTGATTTATAGATAAATGGTCGGAACGACGAGATTTGAACTCACGACCTCTTCCACCCCAAGGAAGCGCTCTACCAAGCTGAGCTACGTCCCGATGTGCAATCAACACAAGGAATATTATAACAAAAATATTTTCTTTGTCAAGTGTAGGCATAAATAGAAATTATTGTTGACATGAATGAAGCAGAGTGGTATATTTCTACTTAGACAAATGAACATCGTGGATCATGGTGTCGAAAGACTTAATAGAGAATCCGGTATAAGCCGGAGCGGTCCCGCCACTGTAACAGCGAGCAACTTTGCAATGTTATGTCACTGGATGTAAATCTGGGAAGGCGCAAAGGAGCAATGAACTGGAGCCAGGAGAACTACCTGATCGACAATCACCGTCTGTACCTGCGAGCGATGGGAAGGGGATTCACTGAGTGTGTTTTGCGTTCCTTGAATTGCTTTCGGGGAACGTTTTTTAGTCTAAAGATTTCTCTTCTAGCTATCTAGGAGAGGGGATTGCTCATACATTTCATTCAGTACATTTTGCTGTTGTACAGCGCTCCGGGCGAGGATGTCCGGAGTTTTTTTTATAATAGACTGAGATGAGGCAAAGGAGAGATTGCTAGAGTTTGCAGGCGGTACTCTTGCCACGGCCGTGCATGATGAAAGCTCAAATATTGCGAATATTTTAATGGCACGCGCAGTATCCAATCGCGACAATATTGCTATACCCGTATTTGGCAAGACATATGATTCCTTGCTCAAGAAGATAAGCGATTTAAAGAATGCCGGCCATGAAGTCAACATCAAATATGTAAATCTTCCAATCGAGAAAGTAATCCGGCGCGTGAAATCACGGTTTGCAGAGACCGGACGTCTCATTTCTCCTAAATACCTTGAATCTGTTGGATTAAAACCAAGACAGAATTATGATAAACTAAAAACAGATAAGGGGGTTGACGCGTATGAAGCATGGGACAACGACGTACCTAGAGGAGCAAGCCCGCGCCTTATTGAACGCTCCTCACAATCCCAATCGGAAAATCCGGCCGGGCTGGGAGGACGACGAGATAATGGACGACGAGTTCTCCAA
>OMZT01000177.1 GCA_900315615.1 uncultured Veillonellaceae bacterium
CTCACAATCCATAAGCTTGACGAGGTGCTCGGCGGCTCCCTGGACGAGCTTTTGGACGCGCTGATAACGGCCGACCGCGCCGAGCAGCTGAAAAAGGCAGATGGCGGGATATGATTTTCCTTTGTTTGAGTGAGGTATGATATGGCTGTGTGGACTGTAGGTGCAGTGCTTTCATGGAGCACAGATTATTTCGAGCGGCATGGGATAGATACGCCGAGGATAGATGCTGAAGTTATATTGATGCATATATTGAATAAGGACCGCATACATATATATACCGAGTTTGATAAGCCTCTGCAGCAGGATGAATTGTCAAGGCTGCATGATGCCGTGAAGCGTAGGGCGGAGCGTGAACCTGTCGCATATATCACGGGTCATAGGGAATTTATGGGGATGCCGTTTGCAGTGACTCATGATGTGCTCATACCGAGGCCGGATACGGAGATCCTTGTTGAGAAGGCGGTTGCAAGGCTGAATAAGATGGAGTCACCCGTGTTCCTCGATATCGGAACAGGCTCTGGTGCTATAGCACTCGCAGTACTTCACTTCGTACCATCTGCCAAGGCGGTACTGGTTGATGTATCCAGTGCGGCTCTCAGGATTGCGGCAGAGAATGCAGCTGCACTGGGGCTTACGGAGCGTGCGGAATTCATCGAGAGCGATCTGTTTGCTGGACTCGATGATAGGGTTTTTGATGCGATCCTCTCGAACCCGCCGTATATACCCGATGGGGATATAGCAGGGCTTGCGCCAGAGGTTCGTGACTATGAGCCGCATATGGCACTTGCTGGCGGAGCAGATGGGCTTGATTTTTATCGCCGTATCATAGATGAGACCCCGGGACACCTCGAAAGTGATGGCTTTATGTCATTTGAAGCGGGGATAGATGAGGCGGAGCCGATAGCCGAGCTGCTGAGGGCAAAGGGATTTGAGGTTTCCACTGCGAAGGATTTGGCTGGTATAGAACGGGTCGTTACAGGAGTAAAGGTGCATTGATATGGATACACGTATCATAAAGATAGATGATGTCGCCGAATGTGGACGCGAACTGATGACTGCAGGACGAGTCCTTCGGTATGGTGGCATTGTCGCTTTCCCGACAGAGACGGTATATGGGCTTGGTGCCAACGGATTCGATGAGAAAGCCTGTGCTCATATATATGAGGTAAAGGGGCGTCCATCTGATAATCCGCTGATCCTGCATGTATCTGGCAGGGACATGGTTGATACAGCCGTTTCGCATGTGACGCCGATGGCAGAAAAACTGATGGCGGCATTCTGCCCAGGACCTTTGACGATGATCTTGCCGAGGGGGAAACGCGTACCGGACAGGATAACGGGCGGACTCGATACGGTAGGCATACGTATGCCCGATAATGATGTTGCGAGGGCACTGATACACTCTGCGGGCTGCCCTGTGGCGGCGCCATCTGCGAATATCTCGGGGAGACCCAGCCCGACTACTGCGGAATCTGTGCTGGAGGATATGGATGGGCGCATTCCCATCATACTTGACGGTGGACCATGCCGCTTCGGGGTGGAGTCTACGATCGTTGATTGTACGGGCGAGCAGGGAATCGTGCTAAGACCTGGCGCGATAACGCGTGAGATGCTAGAAGAAGTCATAGGCGATGTCATGATAGATCCTGCGCTTAGCGGTGCAGATACCGTTCCGCGTGCGCCGGGCATGAAATACCGGCATTATGCACCAAAGGCTCCGCTGACGCTGATCGAGGGATCGCCTGATAAGATGGCTGACGCGCTGAGATCTGAGGCAAGGAGGCTCATCAAAGAGGGACATACGGTCGGTATCATAGCGAGCAATGAGTCTGTCCATGCACTATCTGGTATCGTACCTGATGAGCTGATGGCATCGTATGGACATCAGGGAGATCTCAGGCGTATAGCGGCTGTATTATATGAGGCACTGCGCAGTTTTGACAGGAAGCCGGCAGATGTGCTCCTGGCAGAGGGCACTACGGATGAGGGACTGGGGCTTGCAATCATGAATCGGCTGCATAAGGCGAGCGGTTTCCATTCACTTCATATATGAAATAGGCGGCATTGACTTTTATAGGATAAATCTGTACTATAGATGTATAGAGAGGCTTGTAGGATTTATTATATAGAGAGGTAGGTCAGGATGAAGATCACGATAGGAAGCGATCACGGTGCAGTCGCACTGAAGGATGAAGTGAAGATGGTACTGAAGGGGTATGGCGACATTGAAGTGAAGGATGTTGGCACCTTCGGGACGGACTCCGTGGACTATCCGGACATAGCAGAGAAAATCTGTGCCGATGTCGTAAGCGGAGAGGCCGATCGCGGCATTGCACTGTGCGGTACCGGTATTGGCATATCTATAGCATGCAATAAGGTGAAGGGAATCCGTTGTGCGCTTTGCAACGACGTATTCTCTGCCAAAAAATCGCGCGAGCATAATGATGCCAATGTCCTTGCCATGGGCGGAAGGGTGATTGGGCCAGGTCCTGCAGGCGAGATCGTGCGTGCCTGGGTGGAGACTCCCTTTTCTGGTGAGTCCCGTCATGTGCGTAGGATAGGAAAGATTTCTTCTATAGAGAATAAATGATTGATAGCCGGGCATTTTGTCCGGCATTTCAATATATCGGCGCGGTCGGTTATGCTAGATTCGCGTATCTTGTCCATCATAAGGAGGCAGTCGTATGAGCTTGAATGATTCGCTATCACATGTAGACCCTGAGGTCAAGGCGGCAATTGATAAAGAACTGCATCGTCAGCAGACGAAGCTGGAGCTTATCGCGTCAGAGAACATAGTCAGTAAGGCAGTTATGGAAGCGCAGGGTAGTGTGCTTACGAATAAGTATGCAGAAGGTTATCCGGGCAAGCGTTATTATGGTGGCTGCGAATATGTGGATGTAGTAGAGAGCCTGGCAATCGAGCGTGCAAAGAAGCTTTTTGGTGCCGAGTATGCCAACGTGCAGCCTCACTCCGGTGCACAGGCTAATATGGCAGTGTTCTTTTCTCTTTTGACACCGGGCGATGTCGTCATGGGAATGAATCTGACCGATGGAGGGCATCTCACACATGGAAGCCCTGTCAATATGTCGGGAAAGTATTTCAAGATCATTCCTTATGGAGTCGATAAGGAGACAGAGCGCATAGATTATGATGCGCTGGAGAAGACGGCGATGGAGTCCCACACAAAGATGATCATCGCAGGTGCGTCAGCGTACTCCAGGATTATAGATTTCCCACGCCTTGGCGAGATAGCTAAGAAGGCTGGAGCGTATCTCATGGTGGATATAGCTCATATTGCAGGCCTTGTTGCGGCGGGATTGCATCCGAGCCCGGTCCCATATGCTGATGTCGTCACCACGACGACGCATAAGACACTCAGAGGACCTCGTGGTGGTATGATACTGTGCCGTGATGCTGAGTTCGGCAAGCAGTTCAACAAGGCGGTGTTCCCAGGCGTACAGGGCGGTCCTTTGATGCATGTCATCGCGGCAAAGGCCGTTGCGCTTGGTGAAGCTTTGAAGCCGGAGTTCAAGGAGTATCAGCAGCAGATTATCAAGAATGCGGCTGTGCTGGCTGATGAACTCACAAAGGACGGATTCCGTATCGTCACCGGTGGCACGGATAACCACCTCATGCTCGTAGATCTCACCAGCAAGGGAATCACGGGCAAAGAGGCGCAGAATGTACTTGATGAGGTGAATATCACAGTAAATCGCAATACGATCCCGTTTGAGCCAAGAAGCCCATTCGTGACCAGCGGTATCCGTCTGGGTTCACCGGCACTCACAACGCGTGGATTCAAAGAAGAAGATATGCGGGAGACGGCTGATATCATATCGCTCGTTCTAAGTGATCCGGAGAATGAGGAGAAGAAAGAGGAAGCGCGCCGCCGCGTGGCAGCACTGTGCGATAAGTATCCGATATATGAGTAATGATCTGTATTTAATACAGTATGATTTAGGGGGAAAGAAAGAGATATGTCAGATGAACTGAATGTACATGTAATCGATCATCCACTTATTCAGCACAAGTTGACCCTTATGCGTAAGAAGGAAACGGGAACGAAGGATTTCCGTGA
>OMZT01000176.1 GCA_900315615.1 uncultured Veillonellaceae bacterium
GTCGTGCCTAACGGAACAGGTGATGGCAGCAACGCGACGCTCATATCGACATTGTTCAACAGCCCACAGTCATCAACCATCGATACGACTACCCCACGTGCTATCGGTGAGGTGTCGATAGATGCATACTATAACGCGGCGATGACGAAGCTAGGTGTAGACTCGCAGTCGATGGATGATAAGGTGACTGCACAAGACGATGTGGTAGAGCAGGTAGAGGACTGGCGTTCATCCGTTTCCGGGGTTGACTGGAACGAGGAACTTTCAAATATGATCAAGTTCCAGCAGGGCTATCAGGCGAGTGCAAGATGCCTCACGACGATGGATGAGATGCTGGACAAGCTCGTGAACAGTACGGGCATGGTTGGACGTTGATGAATGATTGAAGGCAGGGTGAACTAAATGAGAGTCAGCAGCATGCAGACGGTGAACAATTATCAACGTCAGCTGAATGAAGCATATGAGAGACAGACGAAGCTCATGGAGCAGACGGATGGTAATTCGCTGCACCGCCCGAGCGATGATGCGGTGAATTATTCCAAATATCTCCGCTATGATGTGAATCTCGCAGAAAATGAGCAGTATAAGACGAATACAAATACGGCAGTTTCATGGATAAAGACGTCAGACTCAGCTATGGTCAACATAGTTGATATATTCAAGACCTTCAAGGGAAAGACAGACGCAGCTGCGAATGATACGAATAATGTTTCTGACTGGGAGGCAATCTCAAAGGAGATGCTTGCCGAGATACAGGAAGCAGTATCAGACGCTAACATACAAAATGGAGATAGGTATGTATTTGCCGGACAGAGCGATACGACAAGGCCGTTCATCATCTCATCCAATCTTCAGACGCGAGGCCTCCCCAAGACGCTTAGCGATCAGCAAGTTAATTTCTTCTCGGGAACGGCTATCACGCGTACCGTCGATGGGAAGAGCGTCAATACTGTCACGAACATCAGCCAGATGCTTCGCCTGAAAGGCTCTGATGGCAATGAATACTATATGAACACGCAGAGCGGTAAGGTATATACGGCAGAGTTCGTAGAAAAAGGCTTTCAGGATAGGGTCACCTCAGGACAGGATAGAGTTGCTGATGCAGATGCCGCGGGCGAGGTAAAGACGGCATTCATGACCGGAGATGACAGCGATTTTAAGATCAGTAAATACTTCAACAGCAAGGGCACGTTCGTAGCCGCATACGATCAGGACGGAGACGGACTCATTGAGAGTGGAGAATCCAAGCCTTCATTCTCAGTGAATGTAAAGGGCAGTGATGGCAGCACGAAGGCCGTGACGATGACCTTTTCCACGATAAACCAATATGTGGTGACATATAGAGGCGATGACAAGTACATATCCATGACGAAGAAGAATGGCCCGCAGGACCAGACATCGGATACGGTCAATGCGACAGGCCAGGATATGTTCGGAACGGATATCTTCGATAATGCCGATTCCGGTAACTATACATCAGGCTGCGCATCACTCAACAATCTATTGGCTGTGCAAGCCGAAGTCAAGGCATGTAACATCGATTTCATCGGAAACGACGGGCTGACATTGGCCGATGGCGCACATGCCACGGCGGTAACGGCAGAGACGAAGCTGGGTGCCCGTCAGCAGGCATACACCGCAGCACAGACGATGCTTGATACGCAGAATACGACGATAACGCAGGATGTGACGAATGTGAGTGCTACGGATGTAGCAAAGCTGTCGACAGACCTCATGGCGGCGAATACGCTTTATCAGATGTCGTTGGCAGTAGGAGGAAGGATATTGCCACAGTCGCTTGCCGATTATTTGTCATGATGACGATATGAGTGCAGCATAATCATATACGATAGGGGGTGACGCAATGGATACGGGTATGATAAGCAGCCGTCTGAACCTCAATGTCAGGCAGACTCAGGGAATGATCAGCGTAAAGACGACATTAGGCAAGCTGGAATCTCATTTCGGACAGCCGAAGATGGATGGGCATTATGAGGCACCACGCTCAGGTGTGTATGCGACACAGCCATCTATAGAGATAGATACGTATCCATCGCGTCATTCATACGGCTTCACGAACCATAGCGATTTTGCTAAAGAGGCGCAGCAAAAGGGCTTTGAAGGAGCTTCTGAGGGACGTTCAAGGCGCACCCAGGAAGCATGGAACTACATAGAAAATGCCGCGAAGCCTGGCAGGAACGTGCCTCAGGAGATGGCACAGTCAAAGCTGCGTGACAATTTCCGCGTGAAGAGGCATATGGTTGCACAAGCTATACCAGATCCGAAAATAACGGTTCACCCGAGTGAACTGCAAGGCTCAAATGACCGTGGCGATATATCGCTCAAGATCACACCACCAGCAAAGGCACCGACGAATTTCACACCGGGGCATGTCGATATCGAGCTTACGCAGGCAGCTGATACGCACAGGTGGATATCGATGGGACATCTCGATTTGAGAGCCTGAATGAGGATTTCAAAACGGTACATAATATTTAATCTAATGGGGAACGGAAGCACATGTCCAGCCAGGGAGGCTGTATCTTGGAGGAATTCGACCAATGAAAATCAAGACAACCCGCTTTGGAGAAATCGAAGTAGAAGATGAGAAGATCGTTCATTTCAAGGATGGTATCCCTGCATTTGATGATGAGCATGAATTCATCGTCATCCCGTATGGCGATGAAGAAAACGGTGAATCACCATATTACTTCATGCAGTCTGTAAAGACTCCAGATCTTGCATTCCTGATGACTGTACCATATGTATTTTTCCCGACATACGAGTTCAGGCTGGATGATGGTGTCACCGATCTGCTCGGCCTTGACAGTCCGGATGATATAGTTCTTTACACGCTGATTACGATACCAGCGGGAGATATAAAGGCGATGACAACCAATCTTCTCGCTCCTATAGTGATCAACAAGAAGAACATGCAGGCGAAGCAGGTCGTTTTGTCAGGAACCAGTTATACCACTAAGCACCGCCTCTTTGGCGACGAATCCGCGAAGGAGGACAAATAATGCTCGTACTTACCAGAAAGCCAAAACAACAGATCATGATTGGCGACGATGTTGTGATAAATATCGTCGAGGTGCAGGGTGATAATGTACGTATCGCAATAGATGCACCAAGATCGATAAAGATTTTCCGTGGGGAAATATACAAGGCGATACAGGAAGAAAACAAGATGGCGGCTGCGCCAACAAATGTTGACCTTTCGGGTATGCTGCCGAATAAGTAAGAAGCAGGCTTCGGGGAGAGGATTTCCCGATTCCTGGGATCATAAAGGATATATGGACCCGTCAGAAGTGTGAACGGGCGATTTCTATGGAGGGATCATCATGATTGGACAGGTACAGGATGTGCTGTCGGCAGCATCGGTAATCGGAGCTTTCGAGAGCACGGATTCGGCAGAAAATAACACATCTTCTACAACGATGGATCCGTCTGCATCTGCTGGCATTGGCACTCAGCAGACTGCAGATGTAAAGGAAGCTGAGCGTACTCATGAAGGCGATAATGCGGGCAACGAGAATCCTGAAGACAAAAAGAAGAAACAGCAGTCTGACGACAAGATGGGTGAACAGTCCGTCAGCTTGATGACAAAGGAGCTTAATGAGCTCATGAGTCGTATCAACTGCAATATAGCCTTCCAATATCACAAGGAAGTCGATGTGATGACAGTTAAGATGATCGATAAGAAGACCCAGAAGGTTATAAAGGAAATGCCGCCAGAGGATATGGTAGAGAATATGATCAAGGCCAAGGATTGGCTCGGAGCTTTCCTAGATAAGAATGCATAAAGGCGATTTTTCAGGGAGGGAAAACAAATGGGTGTAAATGGCATATATGGATTGTCAGGTTCAGGCCTCGATATAGAATCCATGGTCAAGGTCGGTATGCTTTCAAAGCAGAGCCAGTACGACAAGATGTATAAGACCGAGACGAAGATGGCGTGGGAGAAGGAAGCGTATGCGGATCTTTACTCAAATGTAAAAGACTTTTCCGATAAGCTGTCTGACTATAAAATGCAGTCAAAGATGAACGCCATGCAGGCAACGAGTGGAAACAGCGGCGTTGTAACTGCAACGGCTAATGGTGCGGCAGCATCGATGACGCATACCGTAGAGGTAAAGTCCCTTGCAACAAATGCATATCTTATGACGAAGGACAGCGTACAGCGTGCAAATGGCAGCAAGTCCAGCGTCTATTTAAAAGATATTGTAGGCATCTCAGCAGTTCCTGATGGCAAGAGCGGATCTGACACGGCAATCAGCTTTGATATTGGTGATGGTGGTACGGGTAAGAATACCGTCAGCTTCACATATGATGACGTCGTGAAGAACAACTTGACGCTCAATGACCTGGTCTCGCGCATCAATGCTTCTGGAGCAAATATCACGGCAAGCTATGACTCCACGAATGATTCTTTTGCACTTTATCAGAAGAACGCAGGTGTCAATAACAAGATCGAGTTTTCTGTTGATGTAACAGATGACGCCAATAAGTCCAAGGAAGCACGTGATATGGGTGCAAAACTTTTGGATAATCTCCATCTTGCACAGGTCACGCAGTCCACAAAGATGAATGCCGATGGCACGTCTACGGTATCAAGCTCCATGGGAGATATCCTGGATATGACAAATGGCATATCTGCTGCAGGTACTGGAGGACAGGCTGTCATTGACGGTAAGACATATAATCTCGATGATGGCAACAAGATTACTGTCGCGAATGTCATATACAATCTGCAGTCCGTCGGCAGCACGACGATGTCTGTCACACAGGATACCGACTCTATCGTGGAGCGCGTTCAGAGCTTCGTCGATGACTATAATGATATGATCGATGAACTAAATGATAAGTACTATGAAAAGAAGTACTCAGATTATGGAGTCCTCACTAAGTCACAGGAAGACAAGATGTCTGAGGAAGAAATCAAGAAGTGGAATGAGAAAGCACAGTCCGGCCTCTTGAATCATAGCACGATTATCGGCAAGATGATAAGCAAGATGCGTGATGCGCTTACGAATCCGGTCGATGGTGTCAGCACAAAGTACAATTCGGCTTATGAATTGGGTATTGATACAAAGACGGACCAGGGTCATATCGAGCTTGATGAAGAAAAGCTGCGCAAGGCTCTTGCGGCAGATCCTAATTGCGTATATGAGACATTCGGTACCTTGTCAAAGAACGATGTTTCGGATGAAAATGGTATCGCTCAGCGATTGGGAGATATCGTGAATGATACTAACAAGGAAATCAAGAAGTATGCTGGTACGTCGGCAGAGAATTCGGATGGCAGTACGCTTGGAACGAATATCCTTGACTGGCTTACCAAGATGAGTGATTTCAAGTCGCAGATGGATGCGTTCGAAGATCAGCTCTATAAGAAGTATGATGCGATGGAGGTTGCTCTGAGCAGTCTTGGGTCGCAGCTGAACTACATTACCGGCGGTAACTGATGATGCTGGCTATGTGCCCAGGGACATTCGGTAATATATCTCTATCGGCGTGAGCTTGTTATGGTAACGGCCGGAAGCATGAATCAATTTAGCACAGGAGGCAGATTATATGCAGAATTCAGCAGCAGCAGAGGCGTATAAGCGCCAGCAGGTTCTGACAGCTACACCAGAGGGACTGACCCTCATGCTGTATAATGGCTGCCTGAAATTCATGAAAGAGGGCATCGAGGCCATCGAAAAAAAGGATTATGAAGCGGCTAATACAAACCTGCAGAAGGCTGAACGTATTATTACGGAGTTCCGTGTAACGCTGAATATGGATTATGAGATATCCCATCAGCTGATGCCGCTGTATAACTACGCCTATGATTGCCTCGTCGAGGGTAATATGAAGAGCAGCGTAGACAAGGTGAATGAAGCAAAGGACATCATCAGCGGACTGCGCGATGCGTGGGCACAGGCTATGAAGAAGGCCCGCGCAGATAAGGGCCCGGGCGTCCGTGAGGGTCGTGCATGATGGCGGCGCCAAAGGTACCATCGGCTCCGAAAGAGCATACGCCTGAAGAGCTATGGGGTAAGTATTATATGCTTACGAAAGAGCTGAAGAAATTCATCGACAAAGAGGACATAGATGAGTTTTTGGAGCTCGTGAAGCAGCGCGGCACGATAGTAGATATGATGCGTGCATCAGATGACGATGAGTATCGTAACACACCTGAGTGCAAGCAGATGATCGAAGAGATCGTACCTATGGACAGGGAAATCATGTACAAGGCAAGGCGGTGGCTGAACCGCTCTCGAAGACGCAATGCTACGGTGCACGCATATGACCTGCATGGCATTCAGCCGGTCGGTGGTATCCTGAATAAAAAATATTGATATGGCTGTAAAAGAAGAACTGCAAAGATAAAACACATAGGCGCGTATTGATACCCACTAGCGAGGAGAATCCAGCTAGTGGGTACGATGCGCGTTTTTTGAATATAGTATGATTTGGTGAACATCAAATGAAGCAAAGGAAAAAGGGACATCATAATGCTGCCATGCTTCGTCAGCGCATTGAGACAGCGTCAAGGGCGGGTGACTGGAAAACGGCAATCAGCGCGGCCGATGAACTAAGGCGTGTGGGTACATGTGTCAAAGAGGATTGGAACGCCATATGTACGGCATATATAGACGGCGGCAGCGCCAGCAAGGCGATGGAAGCGACAAAAGCATATCTGAATCTATTCGGCAAGAATGGTACGGCACTGTTCTTCAGAGGCCATGCATTTATGATGAGCGGCAAGCTCAAAGATGCAGAGACATCATTCAGGGCGGCACTGAAGCTCACGATGCCTATGGGGCTCTATGGTGCGCTTTGCAGTATCCTTGCAACGTTGCTTAGGGATACAGCACGACCAGAAGAGGCATCGAAGCTTTACATCGAGTCCATAAAGAGGAAGGACATCGCGACCGGCATACTGCAGGAATACAGCAATTATCTGTTTAACCTGCACTACCTCGACCTGCCACAGGACAGCATGCTCGAGGCAGCAAAAGGATATGGTAAGCTGCTGAGCGCAGCTCCAAAGTACGAGCATAGCATAGAAAGGCACAGGCATGAGAAGCTGCGCATAGGGTATATCTCGACAGACCTGTATTTCCATGTCGTCGCCTTCTTCAGCTATGCACTGCTCAAGAGGTATGACCATTCGCATTTTGAAGTTTATTGCTACACGGATGCAGTAGAGGACGCGGCAAGCGTGGAGTTCAAGGCTGGCGTGGATAAATGGACGAATGTGCGGGGCATGGGCTATCAGGCGATTGCGCAGCTTATATATGACGATGAGATTGACATACTTTTTGACTTATCGGGACACACCGCAGGGGGGAGGCTATTGCCAATCCTCGCATATAAGCCGGCTCCGGTACAAATATCTGGTATCGGGTATTTCGATACCACGGGACTAGAATCCGTAGATTATTTTCTAGCCGATAAAATCATAGACCCACCCGAGAATGATAAATACTTTACGGAGAGCTTGCTAAGACTGCCACAGTCGCATTTCTGCTATATGTGGCATGATAACCCGCGCAGCCTGGGTGAAGCCCCGCATATTCGAAACGGATATATCACATTTGGCAGTCTGAATAACTTCACGAAGGTGAACAAGCACGTCCTGGGTGCATGGAAACGAATACTAGATCTGGTGCCGGGCAGCCGCCTCCATCTGAGGGCGGGAATATTCGATAACGAAGACTCTGCGAAGATAGCCAAGGATATGATCAGTGACGTCGGGATAGATCTCGCGCGCGTCACATGTCTTTCTAGATCGCCGGAGTATCTGAATGACTATGCGGATATCGATATCGCCCTCGATACATTCCCATATCCGGGTGGCGGTACGACATGTGATGCGCTCTACATGGGTGTACCTGTCATCACGCTCGCAGGAGAGCGCCATAATGCGCGGTTCGGATTGAGTCTGCTTCATAATGTTGGCCTGGATGAATGCTGTGCATATACCGAAGATGAATACGTGGAGCGCGCGGTGCAGCTGGCATCGTCACCCGTGCTAGACACACTTCATACAGAACTTCGCGGGATGCTCGAAAAATCCCCGGTCATGGATGCGGATATCTACATGCATGATATGGAGTCAGCATATAAGAAGATATGGGATATCTGGTGCACTGGCGCAGGAGATGATGGCAGCATCCGGAAGGAGAGAAGACCATATATCTCAGCGGTATGGATCGTGAAGGATGAAGCAGATGAACTGAGCCGCTCGATAAGGAGCGTGATAGAGGCGGCTGACGAGATGATAGTCGTGATGACCGCAGATGTGCCCGAAGTGAGGAAAGCAGCAGAATCATTAGAAGCGACTGTGTATGAGTTCAGATGGAACGGAAGCTTCTCGGCTGCAAGGAATTTTGCATTGTCTAAGGCACATGGGCAGTGGATCATATTTCTCGATGCAGATGAATATTTTGGTGAGGCATCTGGAGAGAGGATATGCGATGTACTTTCTGCACTGGACGAGGCAGCAGACGTGCCAGATATGCTAATGATACCAAGAACTAATCTAGAAAAAGACGGTTCGGTGATTATCGAGGATGAGTCGCCACGCATATTAAGGAATGTGGATGGACTGCATTACGAGGGCGACATACATGAGGAGCCGCGGCTAGCAGGTGGGACTTTGCTGCAAATGGTACATGTGCCACGAGAGTTGCTGCGTATTTTCCATACCGGGTATATGGTGACCAGGCGTGACGATAAGGCTAGACGCAATCTCGAACTTCTCATGAAGGACCTTCATGACGGTTCACGTCCCGCTGGTGAGCTCTATATGTACATAGCAGAGGCGTTCATGGGTCTGGGACAAAAAAAAGAGGCAGAGCATTACGCAAGGCTCGATATAAATCAAGGACGGCGTGCGGTACAGTATGCCAGCCGGTCGTGGCATATTTTGCTGGAGATACTCGCAGGCGATAAGGCTAGATTTGATGAGCGTGTGAAGGCGGCAGAGCAAGCAGTACGAGATTTTCCAGAGCTGCCTGAGTTCCATGCTGAGCTGGCATTATGCCGTGCAGCGCGGGGCGATTACAAGGCAGCAGTGGACGAAATGCAGGAGGCGCTGTCCATTTCTGGAAAGGATACAGGCCTCGAGCCGGTACAGTTCGATGCGGATATGGCTTTGCAGGCGTCACATCAGCTGGAGGAATGGAAGAAAAAAATAAAAAAATAATTCCACGAAACATTTAAGTTTGCCAGAGATATGACGATAAGAAAAGTGTAAGGCAGCGAGAGAAGTGGTCCGTGGGATGCCGTCAGTAAGCTAGCAACTGGCAATGGCGACCGGACCGCGGATCATGGAAGCTCAGCCTGCGGGAAGGAACCCGCGAACAGAAGACACAAACGAACAGGGAAGCCGGGTAGGATCCCGGCAAAATCAAGGAGGAAAATATCATGGCAATGGTAGTAAAGAACAACATGACCGCAATTAACACTCTCAACACTTTGAACAAGAACTCCAGCGCCCTGTCCAAGAGCCTGCAGAAGGTTTCTTCCGGCATGAAGATTAACAGCGCTGCTGATGATGCTTCCGGATACGCTATTTCTGAGCGTATGCGTGTGCAGATCCGTTCCTTGGATCAGGCAAATCAGAACACCCAGAATGGCAGCTCCATGATGAAGGTTGCCGAGGGTGCTGTAAGCTCCACCGTTGAGATTCTGAAGACCTTGAAGGAAAAGGCTGTAAACGCAGCCAACGATTCCAACACCGATTCTGACCGTCAGA
>OMZT01000172.1 GCA_900315615.1 uncultured Veillonellaceae bacterium
ATATCGCTATCCTCAACGCTCACGATCCTCAGGCTGCCCTTGATATCATGATTGAACTTACGCGTGTTGAGCTTCGCCGCCTCATCATGCGGCATCCACTCAGCCGTGACCTTTAGGTCGCGCTCGATATCACGATTGGCCATCGCCTCGGCTTTTCGCGTATCTTCTTGCGTGACCTTCTTATCGAGGTCGATCGTTACCATGTCCTCCGACTCATGGAAGCCGATATTATTCGCATTGAACAGTTTCCAGAACGCATATGACAGCAGATGCTCACCGCAATGCTGTTGCATATGGTCAAAGCGCGTCTGCCAGTCTATACGCGCCGTCACCTTCGTACCGACATCGATCGATTCCGCCGTCTCGTGCAGTATATGTCCATCCTTAGAGCGCACATGGCGCACTCTCACGCTTACCCCGTCATGCTCAATCACACCTGTATCACTGAGCTGTCCGCCGCCCTCCGGGAAAAAGACCGTACGGTCGAGCTCTATGGCAAATCCTTTCTTCATCTCATGGCAATCAGTGACAACAGCGCTGCATTCCCTGCAGAGCACATCTTCCTCATATATCTTCTGCGTCAAGAAAATCACTCCTCAAAGGACAAACTATCTGCATGTCCAAGAATTTCACCCTTTAATATTTCTTTCTTTTCTTGATCAATCCTGCACGCGGAATAAAGTCACCATCAACACACGCGGCAGGAAAACATGTCTTTTGGCTTGAATAGACATATCAGAAACGATTTGATCGATCCTGAGCTATACAGGGAGGCTAAAAAATGGACAAAAGCAAGCATATCGGGCTCGTCGCGGGCGACAAATGGCTCGAACCATATGAAGATGCCATACGTGGACGCCACGACCATGCCCTCTGGAAAGCAGCGCAGCTCACTGGCGGCAGCGGCAGGCTATCCGACTTTGCCGACGGGCATCTGTACTACGGACTGCATAAGACGGCAGACGGCTGGATATTCCGCGAATGGGCGCCGAATGCGACTGATATGTACATCATCGGCGACAAGAGCGGTTGGGAAGAAAAGCCGCTATACAAATGTCACAAGGTCCCCGGTACTGGGAACTGGGAGCTGAAGCTGCCTAAAGACGCGATGGCGCATAAGGATCTCTGGAAGCTGAGCATACATTGGCCTGGTGGCAGTGGAGAGCGTATTCCCGCATGGTGCCGCCGCGTCGTACAGGACGAATCCACGAAGATCTTTTCCGCCCAGGTTTGGGATAAGTCATATAAGTGGAAGCATAAGCATTTTCATGCAGACAAAGATCCTCTCCTCATCTATGAATGCCATATCGGCATGGCAGGCGACGCAGAGAAGGTCAGCACATACGATGAATTCCGCAAGAACGTTCTCCCACGCGTCAAGCGTGACGGCTATAACTGCATACAGGTCATGGCGATACAGGAGCACCCGTACTACGGCAGCTTCGGCTACCACGTCTCTTCCTTCTTCGCGCCAAGCTCCAGATTCGGAACGCCAGAAGAGCTGAAAAAACTGATAGACACCGCGCATGGCATGGGCATCGCCGTCATCATGGATATCGTCCACAGCCACGCTGCAAAGAATGAGGTCGAGGGGCTCGGCTGCTTCGCTGGCGACCCGAACCAGTATTTCTACCCAGGTGACCGCCATGAGCACCCTGCGTGGGACAGCCTGTGCTTCGACTACGGAAAAGACGATGTGCTGCATTTCCTCCTTTCAAACTGCAAATACTGGCTGGAGGAATTTCATTTTGACGGATTCCGCTTCGATGGTGTCACATCCATGCTCTACTACAGTCATGGTCTCGGTGAAGACTTCAATGGATATGGAGACTACTTCAACGGGCATCAGGACGATAATGCGATATGCTACCTGATGCTGGCGAACAAGCTCATCCATGAGGTCAATCCGGCGGCCATCACGATAGCGGAGGATGTCAGCGGTATGCCTGGACTCGCATCGCCGCTTGAGGACGGAGGCTACGGCTTCGATTACAGGCTCGCGATGAACATACCGGACTACTGGATAAAGACGATAAAAGAAAAAAAAGACGAGGACTGGCATCCATCCAGTATCCTCTGGGAGCTCACGAACCGCCGCAAGGGCGAAAAGACGATATCATACGCCGAAAGCCACGACCAGGCGCTCGTCGGCGACAAGACGATCATATTCAGGCTCATAGACGCCGATATGTACTGGCATTTTCGCACTGATGACCAGAGCGGCCCTGTCACGCGCGGCATAGCATTGCACAAGATGATACGCCTCGTGACGGCCTCGACGATGAATGGCGGCTACCTGAATTTCATGGGGAATGAGTTCGGACATCCGGAGTGGATAGATTTCCCACGCGAGGGCAATGGCTGGAGCTACAAATACGCCCGCAGGCAGTGGCATCTGGTAGATGATCCATTGCTTTGCTACCATTGGCTCGGTGACTTTGACCGCAGCATGCTGGACATACTCAAAAGTATCTCAGCCATCGAGGATCTGCCTGTGATTGAGATATGGCATGACGATGGCGACCAGGTGCTATGCTATATGCGCGGGAGTCTCGTATTCGTATTCAACTTCTCTCCCGTACATTCATTCGCGGACTATGGCTTCCTCGTGCCTGAAGGCAGCTACCATGTGCTGCTCAACAGCGACGCTAAGGCATTTGGCGGCAATGGATTTGCAGACGACAGCATCATACACCAGACACAGCATGACCCGCTCTACGCCGATACCGGCAAGGGGTGGATGAAGCTCTATATCCCTGCTAGAAGTGCCGTCGTGCTGAAAAAGGAGTAAAAAGGCTCACTTCACGCGTATATGCTCATCGATGAACGTTTCAAAGTCCTTCTGTGGCATGGGACGCGCATAGATGAACCCTTGTCCCGTATAGCAACCGAGCGCCAAAAGCAGCTTCTCCTGGAACGGGTTCTCGATGCCCTCGCATATGACGTCCATACCGAGGCTCCTGGCAAGGCTGATCGATGTACGCAGTACGTTCTCCGCGCGCGTATCACCAGACTTCTGCGGCAGGAGTGTACGATCTATCTTTATCACGTCCAGCGGCAAACGGCTCATGATTCCCATAGATGAATACCCGGAGCCGAAGTCGTCAAGAGACAGTGAATATCCCATATCATGCAGCTTATCCGCCAGATCGACTATCTCATCAATCTGATTCGACGAGTCGATAAACGCAAACGCCGTCTCCGTAAGTTCCAGCTCGATATCGCCCGGTTTCAGGCAAAACTCATCCATCACATGCTTCAGGTACTTAATATAATCATGCCGCAGGAAATGTGCCCTCGACTGGTTGACAGATATGCGCACGATCGGCAATCCTTCAAGGCGGCGCCTGATCTGCATGCGGCTCGCACTTTCCAGCATAAAGTTATCCAGCTTCACGATAAAGCCATTTTTCTCAAATATCTTAATGAACTCTCCCGGATTCAGGAATCCGAGGTCGGGGCTGACCCAGCGCACAAGGGCTTCAGCACCGACCAATTTTTTTGTCCTGATATCATACTTCGGCTGATACCAGACGGTGAATTCGCCATTCTTCAGTGCCTTCTCCATATTCGTCTCTATGCGTATCACGACGTTCATCTCATACTCGAGCTGCTTGTCGTAGACACCGAACGTCTGATGCAGCATATACGTGCGCGTGAGTGCGCCCTCTGCCTCCTCAAGGATCTGATGAAAGTTCTTGCCAGGCTCTATCTCCGTCACGCCTGCATGCACCATGACAGTTTGCAGATATGCATCTGTCTCATTCTCACTGCACGACTGCAAGAGCTTTGGCATCATACGGATGAATTCATCCCTGTCTTTGCTGCTCCTAAACGCGCAAAGTGCCAGCATACGTCCGGACTGCCCCGTGACAGCTATACGCCTCACCTCTGGGAAAACGGCCGTTACAGCATTTTTTACGCCCATGACAAGCTCCGGCATATTGCCTCTGTTATGCTCATCAAGGATCCCAGACCTTATATCCAGGCGCATGAGGTACACCAAGCCACTCTTAGTCTCATTGCCGAGGTATTCCTCTACATATTTTGGAGTGGTCTCCATGAACCAGTACCAGTTATGAATACCCGTCAGATAATCCACATGATAAGAATGCTGAAGCTCACGTATATGCTTCTTCTGATCGTAGCGATACCACAAATACATCAGCAGCAATATCAGGATTGCCACGCATGAACCTACGAAAAAATGCAACGGATAGTTGTAGACGAGTGCCACAAACCACGGCATATGCATGGTATCATTATGATTGCCATATACGTTATCAGCAAAGGCGTGAGGCAATGTATCAATCTCGCGGTTCATTATCGAAAGGAGCATGTTGTTATCCGGCACGCCTCTCACGGCAATAGACACATCATATGAGAATTCGCTATCGCCATCTGCCGTCAAATCAAAATACCCGCCATGGAATATCCAATGCTGTGCGACCGCAGATGCGACATATGCCACATCCGCCTTATGGGACGATACCGCTTCCATGCACTCGAGCGACGAATTGCAATATACGATTGAGCTCTCCGGATAGCGCTGCTTGATGAATGCCTCTGTAAAGAAATACCCATCAACAGCGGCGACTTTTGGTGATGACGGGCTCCCACTGCGGCGCACGATCTTGACATAGTTGCACCTCATATATGGCGTCGTGACATATAATCCATGCCTCTTAGCCCAGCCGAAATCCTGTGCTGTACCGATCAGGACATCTGCACGTCCCTCCTGCATAGCTTTCAGCGCATCGGCGGGACTTGTAACCGGTACGATCTCTATACTTAGTCCGAGGTCTGATGCCACACGGTTGATCA
>OMZT01000170.1 GCA_900315615.1 uncultured Veillonellaceae bacterium
CGCTCGCATATGCCCATGACGAGGCTCATATCGTGCTCTATGAGCAATACCGACAGAGCGAACTCATCGCGTATCCAGCGTATCATGTCCATGAGCTCCTGCGTCTCCTGCGGGTTCATGCCTGCTGCAGGCTCGTCGAGCAGTAAAAGATGCGGCTTTGTCGCGAGAGCACGAGCTATCTCTAGGCGTCTCTGCGCGCCGTACGGAAGGTTCTTCGCCGTCTCGTTCGCCAGCCCGTCCAAATGGAATATTGACAAAAGGCGCTTCGCTTCACGCGTTATGCGTTTTTCCTCGGAGTAGTAACGCCCTACCCTAAGTATCGACTCTAGGATACCTGCCTTATGGTGCGCATGGAAACCGATTTTTACATTGTCCAATACGGACAGCTCAGAAAAAAGCCTTATATTCTGGAAGGTACGCGCTATGCCGCGCTTCGTGATCTCATACGGCTTCAGCCCGGCTATGCTCTTTCCCATGAACTCGATCGAGCCGTCCGTCGGCTCATAGACACCCGTAAACATGTTGAACGCCGTCGTCTTGCCCGCACCGTTAGGTCCGATGAGCCCTACCAGCTCACCGGGATATATCTCGAAATTGAAATCTGATACGGCCTTCAAGCCGCCGAACACTTCGGATACATGCTCTGCGCGAAGCAATGGTTCTCCTTTATCCTTTGTATCGCGTCCGAGCTTTATTTTCTCTTTAGGCTTCTTTTCATCCTTTGGTGCTGCCGTCTCGATTGCCTCTGCCTGACGCAGCTTTTCTTCCTCCACCGTCATTTGGCAGCGCCTCCCTTCACATTTTCCTCACGCTTCGCTTCCTGCCTGTACATAGCGGCTTTCAGCTTGCGGAATACGCCGATGTCTGTCAGCTCCATGTATCCGAGTATGCCTTGCGGACGGAAGTTCATTAGTAGTATCAGTGCTATCGCATAGATGATCATACGGAACTCCGGCCAGCTCGCGAGAAGCGCGGAGAGCGCAGTGACGACGAAAGCGCCTGCGATGGAGCCCGTGAGTGATCCAAGGCCGCCGAGCACGACCATGATCAGATAATTGAAGCTTGCGAGGAACGTGAAGCTCGCCGGGCTGATGAGGTAGAAGCAATGCGCGAAAAGTCCGCCTGCGACACCTGCAAAGCCTGCGCCGATTGAGAACGCCATTACCTTGTAGCGCGTGACATTGATTCCCATCGCGCCCGCCGCTATCTCGTTCTCGCGCACAGCTATGCACGCACGGCCATGACTGCTGCTTACGAGGTTCTTTATCACGAACAATGTCACGAGCATGACGAAAAAGACCCATGGGAACGTCGTGTAATGCGGTATGCCGCGGAATCCCGCCGCTCCGCCTACGTAGTCGACGTTCATGATGACGATACGCACGATCTCGCCAAGGCCCAATGTCGCGATTGCGAGGTAGTCGCCCTGCAGCCTAAGTGTCGGTATACCTATGAGGAAGCCGAGGAACGCCGCCGCAAGTCCGCCAGCTAGCAATGCGACGATGAACGGCATATGGAAGTTGGCGGTGAGCACGACACCGACGTATGCGCCGACCGCCATGAATCCCGCATGTCCCAGTGAGAACTGCCCCGTGTAGCCGTTGATGAGATTCAGGCTAGCTGACAAAATCACGTTTATGCAGATGAGCATGATATTCAGCTTCCAAAATGAGCCTATCACCTTGTTTACTATCAGAAGCTCCAGTACCGTGAACACTACGAGTCCCAGCAAGAGGAGCATTGCGTCCGTCTTTCGCCCCGTCGGCAGTCCCATTGGGAGCTTGTCCGATGGTGCCTTTGGTGCGGACAATTTCTTGAATGGATTTTTCATTTTTGCCGCACCTCCTCAGACCTTTTCCTTGACATTCTTACCGAAAAGCCCGGTCGGACGGATGAGCAGCACGAGTATAAGTATGGCAAATGCCGCCGCATCACGGAACGTGGACGAAATGAAGCCCGATACGAATGCCTCGACGATGCCCAGTATCAGTCCACCTGCCACAGCGCCCGGCAGTATGCCGATACCGCCAAGGACAGCCGCGATGAACGCCTTTAGACCGGGCATGATACCCATGAGTGGGTCTATACTATTATAATACACGCCGACGAGCACGCCTGCAACTGCCGCAAGAGCAGAGCCGACGCAGAACGTGAACGATATGACCTTATCTGCATCTATACCCATGAGCTGCGCCGTCTCCGTATCGAACGAAGCCGCACGCATCGCCTTGCCCATCTTTGTGCGCTGTACGATATACGTCAATATGAGCATGAGCACGAACGTTAGCGCGAGGATGAGCACCTGCTGCCCGTTAACGACGAGCGGCCCTATGCTCCACGCCACATCGCCAAACAGATCCGGGAACGTCCTCGGCGTCGGCGAGACGAAATACATGCTCGTGTACTCGAGGAAGAACGACACGCCGATAGCCGTGATCAGCACAGATATCTTCGGCGCATTCCTAAGAGGCTTATACGCTATCCGCTCTATGAGTACACCAAGTATGCCTGTCACGACCATAGCCGCAATAATTGCTGCCCAAAGTGGGAATCTTGCGAATGTCACCGCGAAGAATCCCGTATATGCGCCGACCATATAGACATCGCCATGGGCGAAGTTTATCAGCTTTATGATACCGTAGATCATGGTATATCCAAGTGCTATCAGCGCGTAGATGCTGCCCAGCGAAATGCCGTTGACGAGCTGCTGCAGTATCTGCTGCATGAGATCCATGGTATTCGCTCCTTTCTTGAAATGAACTCTCAGAAGATATAAGGAGAGGAGCCGTCAGACGGCTCCCCTGCCCTTCATTATCCAGTTGATTACCTTACGCTAAATCTGTCATTCTGCGTTCGGTGCAATCTTCGCCTTCATGATCTTGTCGCCGTTCTTCATCTCGAGGATGACAGCGTCCTTGATCGGATTGTGGTTCTTATCCATCGTGATCTTGCCCGTGCCGACCTGCAGATCCTTCGTCTCTGCCAGTGCCTTAGCGATAGCCTTAGGATCGTCAGAGCCTGCGCGCTTGATCGCGTCGATGATCATCTTACCTGCATCATAGCCGAGAGCCGCGAACACGTTCGGCTTATGGCCATACTCTGCCTCGAATGCCTTAAGGAAGCCCTGCACAGCCTCATCCTTCTCGGAGTAATGCGTGGAGAAGTACGTGTTGTTCAGCGCATCTGCACCGGCAATATCGACAACCTTCGTGTCGTCCCAGCCGTCTGTGCCGAGCAGTGGGCAGGTGATGCCAAGCTCACGTGCCTGCTTCACGATCTTGCCGACTTCCTCATAGTAAGCCGGGATGAACACGACATCCGCGTTGTAGTTCTTTATCGTCGTGAGTGTAGCCTTGAAATCCGTGTCCTTCGCGAGGAAAGCTTCGCTGCCGACGACCTTGCCGCCAGCCGCTTCAAACTTCTCCTTGAACACCTGTCCGAGGCTCTTGGAGTAATCTGAGCTGTTGTCTACATATATGACAGCGGTCTTTGCCTTCAGGTTCTCATGAGCGAACTTCGCCATGACTTCGCCCTGCTGCGGGTCAATGAAGCAACTGCGGAAGATGTATGGCTTCACCTTGCCATTCTCGACCGTGACTGCCGGGCTCGTAGCGTCAGGTGCTACAACCGGCACCTCGTTGTCGTTAGCGACCTGCGACTCAGCGATGACATTAGCTGTGACAGCCGGGCCGACTACGATCTTGACACCATCACTGGAAATCAGCTTCGTCGCCGCGTTGACGGCTTCCTCTGCGGTAGACTTATTATCGACAGCCACCAGCTCTATCTTCTTGCCGTTTATACCGCCAGCGTCATTGGCTTCCTTCACAGCGAGCTTCAACCCATCATATGTGGCACTGCCGTAGTTCGCGACATTACCTGTAAGCTCAAAGTTCGCACCGATCTTGATTGTATCACCCGAGCTGCTGCCACATCCGGCGAGCGCCCCTGTCATTACCACGGCAGCAGCAACCGCCGCGATACGGGTCAGCTTCTTTCCAAAAAACATAAGCTTTTCCTCCCCTATAATACCCGACTCATATTGGCGAACAGTGTCCGCCTGTAATGCACCTTATTATATCATAAGGTGTAAACCTGTCAAGCCTCTTTGTTGCATTTTTTACGCTTTATTCTTTTTATTTCCATCGTTTTTTACTCACTGTGGACATATGTACTTTATAAATGTACTAAATAGGCAAAAATATTTTTATTGGCAGAAATCGCAAAACTATATATAATGTAACTGATACGAAATGTCCACGCGCTGAGTGCATACCACCGCGCAGATCCCAGGAGGAAGAAAATGAGCGTACTACTTGTCAATGGAAGCCCGAACAGGCACGGCTGTACTGACCGCGCCTTCACCGAGATCACGAACCAGCTGAAGAAGCACGGTATCGAGACGGAGTACATCTGGCTCGGCAAAGGTCCCGTACAGGACTGTATCGCCTGTAATAAGTGCCAAACGGAGGGCAAATGCGTATTCGATGATATCGTAAATGAGATCAGTGCAAAGCTTGACACCGCTGATGGGCTCATCATCGGATCTCCGGTATACTATGGAGGGCCAGACGGGCGTATCACGTCTATCATGGATCGCCTGTGCTTCTCTGCGACGCGCAAGTTCAATCTGCTTCCCGCTGCAGCCATCGTATCGTGCCGTAGGGGCGGTGGTACCGCCGCATATGAGAGGCTCAACATGTACCTCGGCAATGTCAATGCCATCATCCCCGCATCACAGTATTGGAATCAGGTACACGGCTTCACGGCTGAAGATGTGGAAAAGGACGAGGAGGGTCTGCAGACTATGCGCGCCCTCGCGGACAACATGGCGTATCTCATAGAGTCGCGCCGCGCTGCCGACAAGGCGGGTGTGAAACTGCCTGAGCGTGAGGCGTGGACGCCAACACATTTCATAAGATAAATCGACACGAAAAAGGGCTGCTGCAGTGAGCGTTTTTTTCGCTGCTGCACAGCCCTCTTTTTTGCGTAAAAACGGATTACGACATTCAGGATTCTTTTGCTGCCTTATATACTTCTCTAAGATATTCTGATAGGTTGGAGAGCTCAACGATCTTCCATGTGCCATCACCGAGCTGTTCCATCTTCGCGTCCAATGTGAAATCTTTATTCAACTGCCCATCATGCACGATGAGTCCGACGACCGCCTTGTCCCCATCGCGCTTCGTATATGCGATCTTGCTGATGGAGCATTCGTCTATATTGACCTCTCTCGTTAAATCCTTTGGAGAGACGCCCGTTTCCTTACCCTCATCGCGGGTGACCTTGCCTGTCTCCACCCACTCTTTCATGCTCGCTCTGGCCTCTGATATAAACACAGGCTTCATAAGGGTGGATAGTCCCCTGGCAAGTACCTTCATATCACCATTCACATTATATTCTTCCATAAATACTTCCATGGTATCATCAAAGCCTTGCGACAGCAGCCTTTCCGTATCGACATGAGTGCAAAACCTATCCCAGTCATGTGTCTTTACGGATTGCTCCACCAGACCCATCGAATACCCAGGTGTGGATTTATAGTACCTGACCCCGCCCGCACATGCCATCACAAAGATGATAGCTGACAGCAAGGCGATGGTTTTCATATAATCCTTCATCGTACTCCCCCCTCGCCGTGTCATGTTTTACTATATCAGGAAAGTCCATTTACTTCAATGTTTTTCCCGTTTTCGATAGCACGGCAGGATATGCGCTAGATTGATGCAGGACATATCGTATATTAACGCTTGTACCAATATCAGTCGTATGTCACCTGCCGTTAAAATGATAAAAACGGCTGCGGCTCATCACAAGGCGATGAAGCTTCCCTGAAATACGCATCATGGCGTTTCCAGGTCGCCAATGCCTCTTTTGCCATTGCCGCATCCGCACACTTCACGGCGATATGATACACAGTCCGCCCCTCCGCGGCAGTTCACCGTCGACAGCTCGGCATTTGACCACGTGTATGTCGCAAAAATAGCAAGGTTTACGCCTTTAGTATGGCTTCCTCCACGCCGCAGACAAAGAGCTCCGCACGGTCCTCGATGAGGTCTGGCACATATTGCTCTTGCGGATTCACGCAGGCGTAACGGGCGTTTGGGTTCTCCGCCGTCATGTGCCAGAACGGGAACTTGATGATGCCCGGCGTATTCGCACCGACGCCGAGCTCGAGGAAAAGCACGCGCTTACCCGCCGTGCGCGTGAGAAATGCTTGATAGCGCTCGCTCGCAGCCTGCCAGCCATCATCCTCGACGAATCTGTCATCGGCACGGAGATTCGTCGTCATCGGTGCGCCGTCGTCTGGGCAGATCGGCACAAGCGAGGAATCGATGCGCAAGGAAACCTGTTTTCCCTCCGGTACAAAGATGTCGCCATCCGACGTGAATGACCAGCCCTCGGAGCGCAGCATCGCCTCGATGATTTCTCGATTGTCATACGTCTTCGCCGCCGTAACGCCGCTCGGCTCACTGCTCTGGAACAAGCCGTAATCGCCCTGTGTATAAAACAATCTCTCTTTCGGGAATCCCGCCCGTTGAAACGCATGATCGACATTCGTCGTGAGGACGAAGAAGTCATGTCCCGCAAGCAGCTGCAACAGATCCGCATAAAGCGTGCCGGGGAGCGGCGCGTAGCGGTTCACCCAAATATGACGGCACCACCAGCCCCAGAACGTCTCCGCGTCCGGAAATGGATAAAAGCCGCCTGAGTACATATCCCGAATGCCATAGCGCTCGCGGAAATCGCGAAAATAGCGCTCAAAACGCTCACCGCTGTACGTGAACCCCGCCGCCGTTGAAAGGCCAGCACCCGCACCGACAACGATGGCCTCTGCGCCATCGTTGAGTGAGCGCAAACGCTCGGCAACATTACCTGAGAATATCTTCATAAATCTCACGATCCTCATCTTTGAATACGTTGAAAATCACGCGCGGTGCATCCGCGTGCTCTGCCTGATAATCGCGCACAGCATCGATGGCGATCTCTGCTGCCGCGCGATGCGGAAAATGAAACACGCCCGTCGATATGCAACAGAACGCCACGGTCTCGAGATGATGCGCCTGCGCCACGTCAAGGCACGAAAGATAGCAGCTTCTGAGCAATTCGTGGTCGCGCGCCGTCACCTCGCCGCGCACGATCGGGCCGACGGTGTGGAGCACATATCGCGCGGGTAGCGCGAAGCCTGGCGTGAGCTTCGCCTGCCCCGTCGGCTCTTCGCGTCCCTGCATGAGCTCGTAGCATGCTTTCCGTAGCTCCAGCCCCGCCGCAGAATGAATGGCGTTGTCGATACAGTTGTGGCCCGGCATAAAGCAACCGAGCATCGCGCTGTTCGCAGCATTCACGATCGCATCGGCCACGAGCCGCGTGATGTCGCCCTGCCAGATCGTCACTTTGCGCCCGGATGCGAACAACGTGCGCGCCTCAACAGGTACTTTTTCCTCGGTTTCCCGCTTCAAGAATGCCTGCTCGAGCGAAAAATATGCTGCAGGCAGCGTCCTATGCGGATCCCAGACATTCATCAGACAGCGCAAGAGATAGCGGCGCGACGGAATATCCATGGGAATCGTCGCAGCTTCCGCTTTGTATTCTGGAATGGCGTCGAGCAGGAACGCAATCAATCGTTCGATGATGTCTTCTCTCTTCATAGTCAAGCCTCCCGGAGGTTTATTTGTTGTGTCTTTCGACTTTACATTCATATAATAACACATTTTGTTGCAGGAAAGCCCACTTTTCGCTAAAATAAAAGCAGAATCATCATTTGGCATTCCGTGTATATCAAAATGGAGCAATATACGCTAGGAGGGACAGAGATGCGTTACCGTTTGCCGGTGGGCGAGGATGATTTTGCTAAGGTGCGGCAAGAGTATTATTTCGTAGACAAGTCGCCGTTTATCCGCGAGTTCATGGATCGGCACGGCGCGGTGATGCTTTTTGCGAGGCCGCGGCGCTTTGGCAAGACGCTGACGCTCTCTATGCTGAGGTATTTCTTCGATATTGATCATGCCGAGGAAAATAGGCAGCTCTTTGACGGACTCGCGATTGCCCGTGATGCCGATGCCATGCAAGAGCAAGGCACGCGGCCAGTGGTGTTTCTGACTTTGCGCGAGCTGAAGCTTACAAGCTGGGAGAAGATGGAGCACGGACTGCGCAATCTGCTCTCGGAACTATTTCGCAGCTATGTCTTTTTGCTGGCAGATCAGAAACTGGATCCTGTCGATAGAGAGAATTTTGAGCAGATTTATAGAGGCGAAGCGGCTCTTGTAGCCGAGATGAATGCCCTGGAGCTATTGCTGCGACTGTTGGCACAGCACTATGGCAAGAAGCCAATCCTCCTGCTGGATGAGTATGATACGCCGATACAGCAGGGCTGGCAGTATGGCTTTTACGATAGCGTTGTCGAGTTTATGCGCGTGCTTTTGACGAAAGCCTTAAAGACGAATCCGTCACTGGACTTTGCCGTGCTCACGGGCGTGCTACGCATCTCCAAGGAAAGCATTTTCTCTGACCTCAATAATCTGCAAGTGGATAGTGTGCTTGATACGAATTTCCCAGAGGCTTTTGGCTTTACTGAGCCGGAAATCAGGCAGCTGGGGATGGATTTAGGTCGTCAGGCCAGTGTACCCGAACTCAAGGACTGGTATGACGGCTACCGGCTTCAGGGACGTGAAATCTACAATCCCTGGTCGGTGCTGCAGTATTTTGCGAATGACTGCGAGCCGCGGCCGTACTGGGTCAATACATCGGGCAATGCGATCATAGCGGAGCTGATGCGCTCCATCGACGATGAGCATGCGGCAACATTGGAGTCGCTCTTGCAGGGTGGGAGCGTGCAGGCTTTCCTGCGCGAAGGCGTCATATACAGCGACATCGGCGATGATGAGGACGCACTCTATACGATGCTGGTGACGACGGGCTATCTCACGGTATCCGGTGAGCAGCGCATTGGCTACGAGACGCAGTATGACCTGCGTCTGCCCAACAAGGAGATGCAAAGTCTCTTTGCCGACGAAATCCTGCGGCGGTTCCGGCACTATCAGAAGAAATCGGCGCTGGTGAGACTCATGCAGGCTTTGCTGGCGGGAGACGCAGAGAAGGCGCAAACGGGGCTGAGCAAATTCCTGGTGAGCATGGTCAGCGCGTTCGATACGGGCGCGAAGGAATCTTTCTATCACGGCTTTGTGCTCGGCATGACGGCGGTGCTCGTGCCGGACTATGAGGTGCAGTCGAACCGCAAGGCGGGACGCGGCCGCTTTGATGTGGCCGTGTTCCCGAAAGATACGTCGAAAACCGGACTGTTGTTCGAGTTCAAAACTGCTGCCAGCGAGGCAGAGCTTGCGGCAAAGGCGGATGAGGCGCTGCAGCAAATGGCGGAGCGCGACTATCTGGCCCCGTTCCGCGCTCGTGAAATCCAGCAGGTGCACCAGTACGGCGTCGCGTTCTGCGGCAAGCAGGTCGTGCTAAAGAAAATGCCTATTTAAGCAGGAGACATCTGATTTTACGGCTTATTGCATTAAGGACGTCAACGTTTCCGTGTGCATGACAAATCCTTCTTTTTGAGTGGTGAAAAGCCTATTCACTCCTCAGAGGGTACAAAATGCCGCCATTTTTGAAGCTTTATAAAATAAAAAACTGTTGCTACATGTGCTCCTCACGTGGAATCTATGGGGATACAAACAAAAATGAAGCCTCTAACCCCCCGAAGTACGTGGGTTTAGAGACCTTGAAAAAACGCTTGACTTTTGAGGGGGGGATTGCGGCATATGCCGCAGGTTTTTATGAAACATTTCTTCAGTCTCTTGCTGGCATTACTATGCACATTTTTCATGGCAATGCCGGCAGACGCAGCCGTACACCATATCACTGCGGAAGGCAGCTATACGATGGGAGACAACGACTCCAAGTCCTACGCGCGCGGCAAGGCGGTAGAGGAGGCCAAGCGTGCCGCCATCGAGCAGGCCGGCACCTATATAGAGGCGTCATCTGAGCTCAAAGGCTATACCATCACAAAGGACGAAGTATATGCGGCTTCCGCCGGCATTCTCCGCATGCTTTCCGAGGAGATCACGTTCAATACGAGCGGCAACGCCTGGGTATGCAAGGCGAAGATAGAAGTCGAGATCGATGATTCGGACGTGGATTTCGGCAAGATCATCGCGTACAGGGAAAAGCATGACTCCGCCATAGAGCGGGCGCGTCACCTGGACGATGAGCAGCTGAACCTCTTGGCCAGCAAGATCGCCCTCGAAAGGGAAAACCTGATTTCTGAGGCACTGAAAAAGGAAGCGCAGAACGCACACGATGACAACGGCCGCCCGAGATATTTTTCCTTCAAGCGTATCAACGAGGTGCGTGGGCTCATCATAGATGCCCGGGATTTCCGCAATGAGATCATCGCGGCGGGCGTCCCTGTATCGCATATGGTCATCGGAGAGGATCAGGAGGTCGTCGCCTGTGCGGCATATTCATATGACCCTGCACGCCGCGACTACCGCTCCAACTATATCAGGTCGACGCAGATTATCACGATGATACCTGACTACCTCCAAAAGACCGTCATAAAGCCGAAATTCATCAATAGAGGCACACCCGGGACTGAACGCTACTGGGCAATGGTGCTCGATAAGGCGGTGGCGCACGCATTGCCGCCGCTCCAGCTAGATGATGTATGGATATTGTACTAAGGGGGGCAGCTAGCATGAATAAAGCTTTTATACTGACATGTGCCGTACTGTGCCTGCTCTTCCAGCAGCCTGCAGGTGCTACCGCGAGGGTATCTACCGGCGTCCCAGGGTGGGGATACGATGTCGATACCGCGAACTACGTATATCTTTTCAGCGACAGGAACGATGATTACTACATGGAAACTGCGCCGGGGAATATACGCCGCCTGAAGGATGGCCACGTCATCATAACGAAGAACGTCATAAAGCGCGGCATATCGCGCAAACTGTATAATGAGGGCTCGTCCTTCTTCAGCAGAAGATATAGCCATATGGTGTATATATTTGGATTCAACGGCAAAGACGCATCGACCATGCTGCAATACGAAAACGACATCACATTCAAGCACGGCGAGCACAAGAACAACATCCTGCGCGATGACCGTGGGAAGATCAGGCTCAGGAGGGCTCACCATGGCAGCACGGAATACAAGCTCTGGACAGCCTGCCGCAACCAGTGGCTGAAGGCGAATTCGACCGTCCCAGAGTCAAAGTACATGTATAAGTGGCTCCGCGAAGAGTCTTGATGTCTGTACACTTAAAGCATGTAGAGGAATCTCCACATGCTTTTTTTGCGCACCAAAAAAGTACTGCCCTAGAGATAGGGCGGTACTTTTTCGCATACTCTGTTATCTCGTCCTGAAAAGCTGCACCCAGTAGTGCTTGTACTCTGAAGCCTCTTCGTAACAATATCCGACACCCAGCTCACGAAGCTCGGGATTTAGGATATTAGCGCGGTGACCTGGCGAGTTCATCCACTGCTCCACCGTCTGTGCCGCCGTCGGCAGTCCTCCAGCTATGTTTTCAGCGGCCATGCTGTAGCTGGACTGTATGGCGGTGTAGCATGGCGTGCCATCGGGACGCGTATGAGAGAATACCGTCACAATCTCTCGCGCCCTGATATCAGCAGAGTAGCAGAGGTCAGCCGCCAGCACCAACGGCTCCAGCCCGTACTCACTGCGGTTACGGTTCACCTCAGAGAGCACGTCCTCTGCATAGCTGCTGAAGCTGCCTCCATTGTCTTGCGGTACATCGGCAGTCGGTGCATTACCCTGCGGCTGACCTGAGCAATTGCCACCAGGGCATGACTCTTGTTGTAGTATCCCCCTCATCGTATTTATCGCATTATCAGCACTATTCGATATGAGCTCATCGGTCATGCCTTCCCCGCACCCGCACTCAGCTATCCTACGGTACATCACGGACACGACCTGCGGCTTGATATAGGGATCATCGATATCCATACCCTTCTCCAGCACTTCCGTGACGGATTCGACCGCTATCCATAGAACCCTCTGCATAAGTAGATCATGTGCCGAATCTGCATACACCGTACTGCTCACAGGGAGCACTGCGGTCATCGGTACCGTTCCAAATGCCATCACCGTACCGAGTATCCCCGCTCGGAGCAGTGTCTTTGCCTTTTTCATGATTTACCTCCTGACATCAATGCTCTACGAATCCCTTTATGAACGGATATCCAAATGACTCGCCGCTTA
>OMZT01000167.1 GCA_900315615.1 uncultured Veillonellaceae bacterium
CCGTCATGTCCTCATATTCCATGGAGTCAAAACGGTAACTCAGGATCTGTTCTGGTGAAATGTTATGCTTCGTTTGCAACTCCTGCATAATCATTTTCAATATGGTCGATTTGCCACATCTGCGCACTCCAGTCAGGATTTTCACGAATGGCGTATCCACATACGTCATAATCCGGTCGAGATATAGGGGTCTTAAAATCACGCTATCACCTCCAAATATATTATATCGTAAAAGCTGTGTGGTTTCAAGTTTTGCGGTTATAACCATAAATGGTTCGAGATGATGTGAAGTTTTGCGATTATAACCCTATATCATGGACGATTCACATATATCAACTATGGATTCTCTTAACTGTATAGGAAGTCTGTGCTACGGAAAGCCGCGGTACGCTTTTGTAAACTGCGCCTGCCATTTTGCACCTGGACCAGTGGGTTGTTGACAGAGCTTCCCCTGTGCTGATCCGTGTAATCATGCCAGGCTTAATGAACCCTCGCGTAGCACATGATTGACACATACCATCGATAATAGACTTTATTTTCTGCCGGTAAGATGGTATAATATCATAGGTAACGTTAACCGGTTTATTTCGGGGAGGAATACATATGCCGACACCTACGATGGCAGAGCAGTACAGAGATTTCATCAAAGAGAATGGTATACAGGGCTTCCAGATGATGAAGCTGGAGGATGACAGGGGAACCGTTGTGTTCCGTGGCTTGTTTGAGTATAAAAAGGCAGGGAAGCTCCTTCCGGTATCCGTGATCTTCGATAATACGATCTATATCGTCGTTCGTATCGGACTGTTTGAGCATTCCGTTGAGGATAAGGACGTGGATGCAGTCGTCAGCGCGGCTCATCAGCTGAATCTTGAAAATAAGCTCCTGAAATGGTATCTTGCTCCGGACAGGACGATACTCATGGATGCATGCGTACCGACATTGCCTGAGAACTTCGATGCAAGGCTTATCCAGACGGTCATGCAGGTGATGATGGATCAGGTCGATCATTGCTATCCTGTGTTCGATCAGGCTATCGCACAGAAAAAGGAAAATGAATCCTCCGAGGAAGATAAATAACAAGAAGGCCGCATCGCTGATGCGGCCTTCTTGTATGCTGACTTTACAAAAGCTTGTTTTACATACGAAAAGTGCTCGCCGCAAATCGCGGCGAGCACTTTTCCTTTGGAATGTGGGAAATGGGGTATTTCGAGAAACTAGATGATATTATCAACCACTTTTTATGGTTACTTTATCTCTATTTCTGACGCTCTTGGCGCCTCGGCCAGTTTTGGCATATTCACATGCAACACACCATTGCTGAAGCTTGCGTCAATCTTCGACGCATCGACGTCATCGATGTAGAACGAGCGGCTCATGCTGCCAGTCGAACGCTCACGACGTATGTAGTTGCCATTATCGTCCTTTTCATCGTTAGCATCTTCTTTTTTCGCGGAGATGGTCAGATAGTTGTCCGTATAGCTCATGGAGATATTGTCCTTCGTGAGCCCTGGCATATCGGCTTCCAGCTCGTAGCTGTCGCCATTGTCCCTCACATCAACCTTGAATACATTGCTGCTTCCCCACATAGGAGCCATGAAATCATCCGTCCAGTCGAACATCTTCGAGAACGGGGACTCCATCATATCATGCTCCAGCTTCTTCATTGGTACAAGCCCAAACATAAGATCAATCCCCTTTCAAATCATTTCCTGCACCTGCAGGAACATTGCTGCTTACTTTCGGAAGGACTGGCCTCGGCTTCTCGCCGTTCCCTTTCCTGTCCCTCTTTCTGATTTCATTATAGTGCGCAAAAGTCAAAAAGTCAATAGGTCAAAAAGAAAAAATATAATTTTTTTTGAAAGGGATAATTGATATCATATAAGACGGCACTTGCGGCTTTGCTGAAGCTACTGCAGGAAAAATCTTTGCTGTGCTGAATATATAAAAATAGAATTTTCAGAGGGCAAATCGGGGGGATAGCTGTGGATTTGTTTCAGGCATTGGAGCAGGAAGGCGTAAGCCAAGA
>OMZT01000165.1 GCA_900315615.1 uncultured Veillonellaceae bacterium
AACATCCTGTTGCCCCATTCTCCCAGCCTCGAAATCCTCCCGCGCGCGGCAGAATGCCACCTGAATCTCTTCACTGTGATCCTCAAGCTGCGCCTGCGCTTCCAAGGAATGAACATGGTCTATAAAATATTGTTGGTAAATCGTTGACACTACCCCCTATACTTGCCCATGACATGAGCTGCAAAATCTAATTTAGCTCTTTTCACCATACTAGTAATCTTATCGGCCTGCTTTTCTAACATCATAGCCTTATCCAATCCATTTAATACTTCATCCCAGATAAATTCATAAGCAGAGCCATGAAATTTCTCTTTGCAATAGAGCGCGTTGCGATACTGATAATAATAACGCAGCGGTCCATACTTATTCGTATGGTATATGTGCCACTTGACATGGATGTCCTTGCTGTCTGTATCATCAATCTGATGATACAGATAGCAGTCATTCAGCCTAAGCGTCTGATACCCTTGCAGCATGCATCGGACGACGAAATCTGTATCCACCGAATCAATAAACAAATTTCTGTCATATCCTCCGATTGCCCGGATACTCCTGATTCGCTGCAACATTCCGCTTTGCGCAATATAAGATGTATGCAAACAAAAAGGAAACCCCGCCGCTTTGATAGTCCGCT
The DNA here is from genome assembly GCA_900315615.1 of uncultured Veillonellaceae bacterium. Lineage (GTDB taxonomy): Bacteria > Bacillota > Negativicutes > Selenomonadales > Selenomonadaceae > RUG114. Next base: position 635 of record OMZT01000165.1, read on the forward strand.
CTTCTTCCTCATCCGACACCAACCTTGGAGAGACAACAGCAACATCCTCTGTGCATTGCATAGAATCAATAAAACGTCTCATGCCATCGATCATATTACGTGCTGGTAGACTATCCTGATCAAAGGTCATTATCCAGCCATAGCCAGTACCATCCAGCCGCTTGACCAAACAATTGATGGGTTCCCCCAGACCAATATTTTCACCCTGATTCCATTCATATACCGTATTCTTTGGAAAATCTTCCAAATCAAATAAATTCTTATGACTCTCCGGCGAATTATCAAAAAGAACGAGGTGGTCAAGCTCATCAGCATATTGTTTCGCATACGAAAAATTCTGTGAAGAAGGCTGATACATGATGACCAGACCGCATATTTTCTCTTGCCGCGCAGCAGAGAGCTTCATTTTCTCCTCATGAATGATCTTTTGCAGCGGAAGCCTGCCGAAGATAACATCTCCGATGTCGATGACCTTTTCTGGACGCGCATGCTTTTTCACGTATAGGCGTACAAACTGCTCAACGCTATTCGAGAGAACAAAAATAACATCACACATCAGCGCCTCCGGGGCATAAACACGATGCCCCGTAGCCAGTACTGTCCCCTGCTTTGGCGGGTACATATCATATACACCAGAAAGATACTCTGCCTGCGAGTCATAATACTGTAAAAAGGCGCAACCGCGATTGCCAGCACCCCAAAGCATCATCCTTTTCCCCTGGGCATGATAATACGAAAGCAACTGGCTGATCGTGTCCTGCGCGCTAGCTAGCCAACGATATAGTGATTGCATAGTTTCCCTCTCTTTTACTAAATCCAAGCTTTTGCCTTATCTTCCTTCCCTAAAAAGATCCGGTACCTTCCGTTCAAGCTCCCATCGATAATAATTCTCTACTGTCTCTGTATCCGTACCGTCATGCTGATACCGAATGGTTCCTAAATCCACAATCGGGTCTTTCATAATCGGCTGATCCAGAACAGCCTGCAACTCCGGCTTCGGCGTGATACCGTCCTCCTCCATCATGCTGATATCGCGAAACTCCTCCCGGCTATAGGTGCCCCAGTTCAATATTTTCGTAAAGAACAGCTCATCAACACCCAGCCGCTTGCCCCATTCAACAAAAGGAATCATCTCTTGGTAATTCTGCCGCTGTACCACAAAATTAAAGCGCAGATAGGAAAGCTCCCCTATCTTACGCAACTGGCTGGCATACGCCATATTCCTCTCCAATACTGCAAACATCCCCCCCCCGGCGGATATTTGCATATGTTTCTGGCGTGGCTGCATCGATGGACACCGTCATCATGATTTTTGCGTCCGTATAGCGGCGCAGTTCTGCCCACTTCTCCGGTGTAAAAAGCAAGCCATTGGTCAAAAGGCGAAGCCAGCGGATATGCTTCATTTGCTCCGAGGCATACACGGTGCGATAGGCATCGGAAAGAAGCACCTCACCGTCGCCTGCCATAATCAGGAACTCGCAGCCGGGGAGCACTTGATCGCGCACCATCTCCGCAATGCTCTGGATCTGCCGCTTATCTTCCTCTTTCGCCACACGGAAATCCTTGCGACAGGTCACGCATTTTAAATTGCAAGTATAGTCAAAACCGACTGCTACCGTCCGCGGTGCATCCTCCATCTCAGGATATGGTTTAGAGAGATGATAGTCCCTTGTCTCATGGCGTCCGATAAAGAGCGGACACATATCATGCAGGCAAAAACTATACGTCCGATTCACATTAGACAAGCATAGAATACGATGTACGAAGGAATTCCAACAATCGCGAAAAGACCTCTCCTCTGAAATGTCTCCCAGCGAGTTGCGGATAAAGGTCGAACAGCAGCAAATCACATTTCCCCTGCCGCCAATCTCCGCATGGTTCAACATACTGCGGCAGGTGAAATCATAAACCTCTGGCTGAAGAATCGTCTGCCGTAAAAGCGTCGACGGCAGCGACTCGATATCCTCATACGTACAGAAATCGCGATAACGCCTGCACCCCTGCTGCTCCAGAAAATCACAGATTGCCTCATTCCGCGCCACCGCAACCACGACGAAATACCGACTCCAGTCCTGCACCGTCTCTGGTTTGCGGCACGGATAGCCGTAAAACGCTTCTCCCTGAGGCGCTCTATCCAGATACGCCTCGACCTCATACGCCGTATTCCAATGGTAGAACTGCTCCCCCTTGCGACCACAGCCCCAGACGAGCATCGGCTTTTCCTCCGGATTCAACTGGACATCATCGAACAGAGGAAAAATCTCCTCAACCCATTGATATTCCTTCCCATGCGCCAGCCCCATCGCCTGCAGCGTCTGCTCCTTTTCCTCATGCGAGAAATCGCAGACGACCAACATATCAAAGTTTGCCCGCAGCGCTGGCAGCGAAGCAACCGGCACAGTCTCAAGCCCCGTTCCCTGTGCAAAACCAGCGGCATCCTCGCTCGCATCAGCAAAACAAAGCGAAACCTCCATATCCGTATCCTTCAGCACATAGTAAAAATCCTTTGCCACGCGATTCGCGCCATAGAATGCTATCTTCATCAGATTATTCCTCTCCATCAAAATCTATATCACGACAAAAGACTCAGATTTTTTCGGTATATCGATCCCTTGCCAAATATGCCACAGGGTTCCCCTGGAGACTCCTGTACTTGTTTTTCCATCTCAAGTACGCCGCTCCATTCACATTATGCGTACAGCTGCCGCTAATGACGATACGATAATAGAACTGATATCCCGGCAAGCAAGGGCGAAGTCTCTTTGCCGTCTCCTCGATCTGTTCGATGGCATGCACAACCTTCGAGCCCTTCAGCTCGATAAAATACGCCGTCTTTTTCTCATCATTCAAGACAAGATAATCGCACTTGATAGCATTCTTATCTTTAATCACGTCACCATCAATCAGATATTGACGCACCAGTTGACGGTTCTCGTTCACAGCAGTGTGACTGGAGCGCTTTTCCTTTGACACAATGCGTTTTTGCCGCTTATCACAAAGGCTTTGATGTCCGGAAAGGATATCTTTCTCACTCATGGGAATCCTCCGCTTGCCAGCTCATCTCCATTAGTTTTTGCATCTCATCATTAATCTCATCCGACGCACCATCAATCAGCTCGTTCTGGATAAATCCATCGGACACTCCATCCTCGACCATCCCGCCATTGACATGTCCAACCCAGGTATGCTCCTCTGGCAAAAGCTTCTCCTCTGCAACAGGCATTTGCCCGCGATATTTTTGAGGAATCGTATTGGCGAAGAGTAGATTATTGAGTTCCCCTAAAATATAGGGGCTATGCGTCGTCATCAGCACCTGATTCCGCTCGTGTCCGAACAACCCCAATGCTTCTGTAATCGCCTTCTGAGCATCCGGATAAAGGTGCGCCTCCGGCTCCTCGATGATGAGGAAGATGGGTTTCCGCTCCAGCAAATAATAATACAGGAGATTGAATACCCATACGGCCTCCTGCTGACCAGACGAGGCAAAGTTAATTTTCACATACCTATGCCCTTCGATATTGAGTCGCTCCTCACCCGACTGATAGGAATAGCGCCCCTGCAGGACCCGATCCATCAAGTCTTGCATGATCTTCATTTTTTTACGGTCCACTTTTTCTTGCGTTGTATGTAGCTTCTCTCCTAGGAGTCCCGCCGCTCCATCCCGGAATGCAGCCCTTTTCTCCATTGTTAGACGAACATACGCGCGCATACAATAATCCAGCGTCCGATCCTCACCATCCAGGATACTGGCCAGTCGATCCGTCAATACAGTAATCAGGCTTCTGCCCGCGGGAATATAGATCGTCTCATAGACATCCTCGAACAGCTTATCGATATCTGTACGTAGCGTCTGCCTGCGTTCTTCTTGATCCCATTCATAAGGCTGATTTTCATAGCGAGAAAGGAACTCCGTAATCTTGTCATCTATCTCGAAACGGACAAAATTACGATAGGAACGATTG
>OMZT01000163.1 GCA_900315615.1 uncultured Veillonellaceae bacterium
AGCGAAGGTCGCTGAAAATGTAAAGGGTCTTCTGGTACCGGAGCTGAACTATGGACAGCTCGTGCATGAGGTCGAGCGCGCAGCCGGTGGCAAATGCGCCGTGAAGAGCCTGACGAAGTACAACAAGGAGATCTTCACTCCGGAGGAAATCGTATCCGCACTTCATGAGCTGACGGGAGGCGCAAAATAATGGAAAGAAGCTTTGAGAAATACCTGCGCCAGAGCCGTCTGCCGCATATGTGGTGCCCTGGCTGTGGCAATGGCATAGCGATGAAAGCTATCATCATGGCCATAGAGAAGAAAGGTTTCACGCAGGACAATACGGTCATCGTATCCGGTATCGGCTGCTCATCGAGAGCCTCCGGATACATGGATTTCGATACGCTGCATACCGCACACGGCAGGGCTATACCATTCGCTACAGGTATAAAGATGGCGCGTCCGGATCTCAACGTCGTCGTCATCACAGGAGACGGCGACTGCACCGCCATTGGTGGCAATCATTTCATACATGGCTGCCGCAGGAATGTCGACCTGAACGTCGTCCTTTTCAATAACAATATCTACGGCATGACCGGCGGTCAGGCCTCACCTATGACGCCTCTCGGCATGAAGGCGACGACAGCACCATATGGCAGCGTGGACAGGACATTCGATGTCTGTGCTCTCGCAGCGGCAGCAGGCGCGACATACGTAGCAAGGAGCACGGCTTTCCATGTCACCCACCTCGCTGATATGATTGCCGCTGGCTTCGATAACAAGGGGTTCTCTATCACAGAGGCGCTCGTGCAGTGCCCGACGGCGTTTGGCAGGAAGAACCGTCTTGGCTCACCTGCAGACATGATGAAATGGATGCGTGATCATGCCATGATGAAGGCCGCATGGGACAAGCTGCCCGCGGACAAGCGCGAAGGAAAGTTCCCGATAGGCTGTCTCTACAAGAGCAGTGACGAGGACTATGATACAGCATATGACAGGGTTATCCATATCGCTGGAGGTGACAAATGATGAAGCAGCTCAGATTCTCCGGCTCAGGCGGTCAGGGCGTCATCACAGCCGCCATCATATTCGCAGAAGCCGCCGTCATGGAGGGCAAGTACGCCGTACAGTCGCAGTCATATGGTCCTGAGGCGCGCGGAGGTGCCTCCAAGGCAGAGGTCATCATATCAGACGAGCCCGTCTGGCATCCGCATGTCGAGGTGCCTGATGTCGTGCTCGCGATGACGCAGAAAGCCGCTGACAAATACTACAAGGATATCAATCCTGATGGCGTCCTCGTACTCGATGAGCAGCTCGTGCCGGAGCCGCCAGACTTCTCTAACGTGATAAGGATACCGATCACGAAATACGCCATAGAAAAGCTCGGCAAGCCTCTCTTCGCAAATATTATCGCGCTCGGTGCGCTCGTGAAGGTCACAGGGCTCGTCGACATAGACGACGTAAAGACCTGCGTGTCGCGCCGCGTACCGCCGCACACGGTCGAGAAGAACATGCAGGCACTCGATATCGGATACGGTTCAGTAAAATAATTTTCTGTGCATGCATCGGTTTTATGTTATAATATCAGACAGGAAAAAGCCGTCATCATGACGGCTTTCTTGAATAGCAGTAAACGGAGGCAGAGCAATGAAGGATATTATCGTCATAGGTATCGCAGGCGGCACCGGAAGCGGCAAGACGACAATCACGCGCAAGCTGAAGGAGCGCTTCGGCAAGGATCTCACGGTCATCTACTACGACAACTACTACAGGGCACGCCACGACCTCACGTTCGATGAGCGCACGCGCCTGAACTACGACCATCCGGACGCATTCGATACGGAGCTTTTGATACATGACCTCGCAACGCTGAAGGAAGGCCAGCTCATAGAATGTCCTGTATATGACTATACGATATATGACCGCACAAATGACACCATAACGATCCATCCATCACGCGTCATCGTGCTCGAAGGCATCCTCACATTCCACGAGAAGCGTCTGCGCGACCTCATGGACATAAAGCTCTTCGTCGATGCGGATGCAGATGTCCGTATCCTGCGCCGTATACGCCGTGACGTCATAGAGCGCGGGCGCACGCTCGACAGCGTCATCAATCAGTACCTCACCACCGTCAAGCCTATGCATGAGGCATTTGTGGAGCCGACAAAACGCTACGCTGATGTCATCATCCCTGAGGGCGGCATGAACCAGGTAGCCGTGGACATGGTAATCAATCGTGTCCAGTTCCATCTTGACGGCAAGGACAGCTGACAGCCGAATAAAAAAAACGGGCTTCAAAGCCCGTTTTTTATTATATCTGCTTGAAGCAGGGCACCAAGTACAGCAGCCTTGCAATGACCCATGATATCAAGAGTGACGCCGCACAAGCGATGAAGAATTTCGGCCAAAGCGGAAGTGACGTATGGCGCATTGCCCATACGACGTTGAACACGACCGGATACGAAGCGAAATACATCCCATATGCGTACGGCGACGTCTGTCTCCAAAAGAAGCCGTTCCCGTCAAAGCCACGCCTGAATACCGTCGCCACAGCCGCGATCATGGAAAAGCTCAGCACGCACTCCAGTGCCGTGGTGAATAACAGGTTGACTGCCGGTGACACGTAGAAATAAAGTGCCGGGAACAAGCGCTCAGGTATGTAGAGCACCATCAGGCAGAACGCAATGAACGGCCACATGAGCCCAGGCCGCCAGCCATCCTCCGTAAGCCACCTCTCTTGGCTTCCCCATGCACCAAGGAGGAACGCCAACGCGTATACGGGGATCTTCGCTGGCTGGAGCACCAATATATATAGCGGATGTACCCAGAGCCCGGCATTTGGGAAAAGCACCATCATGCCTCCGGAGAGCACCGCCGCAACCACCGCTGCGCTGATAATCACAAGTGGCGCATGCCATTTCCCGCCAACGGTGAATAGCCTCCTAGGAGCGAACCGCTTCATCAGCATGAAAGCTGCCGCAAATACGAGGAAAACCGCCAAAAGCTCGCCAAGATACCAATACTGCGCCTGCTGATACGCCGGCCCTATGAAAAGCTTCGTATAGAAATCCTTGAAGCCGATCGGCACGCCACGGCTCGCAAGTATGATATACGTAACTGGCGGTGCGATAAGCAAAGACCCTGCCGCCCAGGGGATACCGATACGGACGAGCTTCCTTCTGATGAACGCGCCTACACTCCTTTCACGTAGCGAATGCAGCACGAAATACCCTGCCGCGAAAAACATCAGCGGAGCTACAAAGACATCAACGGCCAGCACGAATACCGTAAGCAATATGCTCTGCTCCTTATCCGTCACATACCATAGCTGAGGCGCCGCAGACATATAGCACATCGCTGCTGCAGCCACTGTCATCAGTATGACAGTCGTAGTCTTCATATTATCTATGAAATATAATCTTTTATTTTCCATAACATCCCTCTAAAGCAATTTTATTTTGACTTCTTTCCGCAGGTATACTAAAATCATAGTGCAGGAATGATATATTTGCATTGACACTCCCCACGGCTAAAGCCGGGGGATTCTTGAGAAGTGTGGTCACGCGACCCTTATTCTCAAAGGGCTAGCCAAAAGCCCTTTACACAGTTCTTTGAAATCGAAGTTCTGCTTACTTTTCCTAAGAATGTTTGCCGCGCCATTCAGATCTGCATTTGCAATTCTGCCGTCAGAAAAACGGTACAGACCGCGACGAATACGCTTTCCACTGAATGTACCCGTATATGGCTGCTCTGGATTGTAAACAGGGAGTTCATCCATGTCGAGAAAGCTAGACTTGCTCGTGTAAGATTCTTCCTGCTCGATGTAGTGCATGCCATACTGCTCGCAGAGATTGGAAAGCTGTTCACGAAGAGAGCCGAAGCTGATCTGTGTGAACTGCTGATTCGTCACCTTGCCGAGGTTGATAGAACATTTGAAGTCGCCATTGTATCCGCAGACGATTGTGCCGATATCGTGCTCAATGCAATAGTTTACGATATAGCGAGCCGTCTTGCGGATGTAGTCCTTGGCACGATTGTTGCGTTTCGTCGTAATCCGCTGTATGAGCTTCGTAGACTTCATGCCCTGCTTGTCGGCAATGGACTGGAGGTACGCCTTGCATTTGTTCCAATATTGGTTGATTGATTTGAGCTTACGCCCGTCCATGATGAACGAGGTCCCAATAGTGGTAACACAAGTCGCAAGATTCTCCAGACCGATGTCGATGGCAAGCGTGTTGCCTTCATCAAGGCCGAGGCTTTCTTGTTCGTGCTTGTAGACATACTGAATTTTGAAGTATCGACCATTGAACACAGGCAGGATACGAACTTCTTTGATTTTCTTTCCAGACAGTCGTTCTGGAAATGGAATCTTGATGGTTCTGCCGCAATGGAGTTTCGAGAAAGCACGGCTCATTGGCACCTTTAAGAATCCATCTTTGATGTTGATAGCATTCGTGGAAAGTACCAGAATGAACATGCCGCCTTTTTCACGGTAGTGAGGAATCTTGATGTCCTGGAAGCGGTACTCGCCAGACTTTGCTTTTTTTTCAAGATTGAAGAACGACTTGAAACTACGATCTACAACCTTCAGGATTTGCTGGGCGACACCAGCCTGCAAGAGTTTGTAATTCTCGTTTGTCTTGCATTCGTGATAGTTGCTTTCGTAGGTCAAGAACTTCTTTTCGTGAAAGTAGTATTGGCGGATGTTGTAGAGCGCTACATTATACATGTTGTTCGCGTAACGACACATCTCCGCAAGCATAGCGTATTCGTCTTTGGAAAGGTGGCGGATGACATTGGATTGAGTCAAGAACATTGATCTCACCTCTTTTCTTGCTTTATCTATATTATATAGCAAGCCACAAAGGGGCTCAATAGAAAATTCGTTAAAACAAGTTAGTTTATGCCTCTGCGCGGCATCGAGCCGCTCGAGGCACCGCCTTTCATCCCAATAGCTGCAGCTAGTGGTTTTACGGTGGTTTTGATAAAAAACATTATAAAAGAAAGAAGTGGAAATATGTTCATACATGAATTGCTGCGCCGCGGCGAGCCGGAAGCAACGGCCATCATCGAAAAAGATACCAGCTATACATACCGCGGTATGGCACGTCTTACCTCTGCCGCACGTGACAGGCTCTATGCACTCGGCATCGGTCGCGGAGACAGAGTCGCGCTCTTCTCACGCAATTCTGCCGCATATGTCGCAATACACCTCGCGCTGAGCTCGCTTGGTGCTATCGCTGTTCCAATGAACTTCCAGCTATCACCCAGAGAGACCGCATTCATACTGAAAGACAGCGGATCCACCCTGCTCGTAGCGGACAAGCCGAGTGAAATCAAGGCAGGTCTCGTCGATGTAGACTGCAAGAACGTGCGCGTCGTCTCCATGGATGATCTCGTATCACCACATGCAAACGAGCTTGGTGCCGTCACGCTCGACTCGCGCCAGGTATCCGGGCTTCTCGCGCCGTCCGCCACGCTGCCACATGCACCCGAGCTCGAAGGCATCACTGAGAACGATCCGTATATCATCATATATACCTCCGGCACGACC
>OMZT01000161.1 GCA_900315615.1 uncultured Veillonellaceae bacterium
ACGGAGCACAGTAACAAATCAGTAACAAAAGCTGGAAAACGATAAGGACATGAGGTATAATATCGGCATATATTGTGAACGGATAACGTGGAAAAATACCATATATTGCGGTTTCTTACGAAATTGTAGAGGGAGCTCATCTGGTGCAATCATCGCTTCGAGGACAACGTTTGCGAGGAGGTAGCCGATGACCATGATGATACCCATAGGGACGGCCGTCTGATCGCCAGCGATACCCACAAGTGGCATCATGAGGCCGCCGAGAACCATCTGGAAGAATCCCAGCAGGGCACTCGCGCTGCCGGCATTTTTTCCCTGGCGTGATAATGCCATGGAGAAGCTTGCCGTTCCCATAACGGAAAGCGGTACGATCGTAATGAAGAGTATCGTAAGCGTGTACCAGATCGGCGCCTCAATGATGAATCCTGCCAAGAGGAGCACAGCACCTAGCAGAGGGATGCGCACAGACCAGCGCAGCAGCACGATGTCTGCTACGCGTCCTGCCAGGCGCGCAGGCACGACGCCGATGAGCATGAGGCCAATGCCGATGAAACCGAAGATCAGGCTGAACACCTGTGGGCTGACGCCGTAAATCTTCTGGAAGAGGAATGAAGAACCAGCCAGATAGGAGAAAAATGCGCCGAAAACGAAGCACTGCAGCAGACAATGCCCGCGAAAATACCGATCGCGCAGGAGACTCGGAAAACTAGCAAACGAAGAGGAAATCTCTCCGATGCGAGCTTTGGCTGGCAACGTTTCGCGGTATACTAGTGTTGCCAGGCTCTGAGCGATACCGACAGCGATCAGGAGGACAAAAACGCCGCGCCAGCTCGCGAAGAGCAGCACCTGACCGCCGACGATCGGCGCAATGATCGGCGCTAGCCCATTTACCATCATGAGTATGGCAAGGAATCTTGTGAGCTCTGCGCCTTCTGCCACATCGCGCGCAATCGCACGGGAAATCACGATACCGCTCGCTCCTGCAAATCCCATGATGAAGCGTAAGGCAAGGAATGCTCCGATGCTCGTCGCCGTAGCGCATCCTATTGCCGTCAGTGCGAAAACGATCATGCCAAGGAGCAGCGGGCGCTTCCTACCATACCGGTCAGAGATCGGCCCAAGCACCATCTGGCCGCATGCCATGCCTAGCATCGTCATCGTCAGGGTGAGCTGAATCGTCGAGGGCGTCGTCTGGAAATCCGCCGCGAGCTCTGGCAGGGAAGGCAGATACATATCCGTCGCCAGCGGTGCCATCGCGCTCATCACACCAAGAAAGACAATCAAGAAGAGCCTCATCCTTTTTGTCATAACCATAAAAGAATCCCCTCCCTTTATATATGTTTAGTATACTTAAATTACTTTAAAAAACAATGTGATTTCGAAAAAATGACAGCCCCCCTCGCGCATGAGCCGTACGTGAGGGGGGCTGTGCTAAATGGCTTTAACTATGTTTTGCCTTGCAAGGGCAGCCATCGAGATGGTCGTCGTAGATGCCTATTCCCTGCAGGAATGAATACATGATGACGGGACCGACAAATAAGAAGCCCAGCTTTTTCATCTCCTTGCTTACCTTTCTCGAGAGATCATCCTGCGATGGGATGTCCGCGGCGGTCTTGGGGTGATGTATGATCTGTTTACCGTCGGTGAAATGCCATATGTATTCGTCGAATGTGCTGTAGCCACTTTCGGGGAGGGCGAGTATACAGCGCGCATTCTTTATCACGGAGCGAAGCTTCATGCGGTTCTTGATGATACCGGGGCATTCCATCAGGCGGTTCACGTCGTCTTCGGTGAGCCTGGAGGCCTTTTGTATGTCGAACCCGTCAAAGGCGCTGCGGATGGCGGCCTCCTTTTTCAGTATCGTCGACCATGACAGGCCGGCTTGCATTCCCTCGAGTGAAAGCATGGCGAAGAGCTCCGTATCATCATGTACGGGTCTACACCACCTGCTATCATGGTACGAGAGAGCGAGCGGGTCATTTGCCGCCCATGCGGCGCATTCAGTTGTATCCATCGGTGATTCTCCTTGTCACATCGAGGCGAGATCATGCTTGCCGCTGATCTTAGTCAGGCGCACGCGCCATACAGTGACACCGGCGAGGCTCTTGCACTCGTCTAGGTTGAAGCTGCCTTCGCCATAATGCTCATCGATGAGCTGCAGGCCGTGCTTCTTTTCGTCCATGTCCGTCAGCTGCTCGGCAGTGCCGAAGCCGATGACGCTTTCATAGCGCGTGGTGATGCCGTGCTTCATGCGCTCGGTGCGAATGAAGATATCTCCCTCTACGCAGACGTGCGGATGATCCCTCATGCAGTCGGCTTTCAGTCCCTTCGGCGCGCCGTGGACATATACGGTGACGACGCCGTTATCGAGCTCTATGCCGAATGACAGCGGTACGATATATGGCCCGTCCGGTGAGGTGAGTCCGAGGCGTATCGTGTTGCAGCCCTTCAGTACGGCATATATCTCGTTTATATCGGTGATTTCGCGTTTCTTGTTCAGCATGATATATCCTTTCTGCCCATACACATTTGCTATTATTCTTTTCTATAGGAAAATACCCTATTCCTTTCATAAGGAAACAAAAAGCGGCACAGCTTTTTATATCGGCTGTGCGGCCTGAAATCATGTATTAGGATGCGATCTCGGCTTCGTCAAGCGTGCCTTTGAGGTCATGATCTGTCATTGCGCATACGCAGGAGTCAGACCATACGTTTTCTGCCGTCTCGATCATATCGATGATGGTGTATATCGGCAGTATGATACCCATGAGGCCGATAGGTGCACCGATAGATGACATGAGCGACAACGTGAGGAAGTAGCAGCCCATCGGGACGCCAGCATTGCCGACAGCCGCGACGACGGCGACGAGAACCCATGACGCGAGCAAGGCAGGCGTGAGCTCTATGCCGGCATTCTGCATGACAAAGAGCGACGTCACGAGGATGAATGCCGCACAGCCGTTCATGTTGATGGTCGTGCATATAGGAAGCACGAAGCGTGACACGGCAGGATTGGCCTTGAGGCGCTCCTCAGCGGAGGCGAGCGTTACAGGCAATGTGCCAGCCGAGCTCTTCGTGAAGAGCGCAACCGCGATGGCGGGTGCCATCTTCTTGAAGACGTCGATAGGATTCAGTCCACGCAATACGAGGAAAATCGGCAGTATGATGAAGAACTGTATGAAGTTGCCGCCCATGACGACCGCGGTGTACTTGCCGAGCGCGCCGACGATGACGCCCGCCTCTATCTGCGCGGCGAGCTGTGCAGAGAATGCGAGTATGCCGACAGGCAGTGCCCAGATAATGGCCCTGATCAACGTGAAGAGCAGCTCCTGCAGCCCTAACAGCCCCTTCATAAAGACATCACGGTTCTCGGTCTTAGGCATGAACGCAAGTCCCAGACCGAACGATGCGGCTATGAGCATGACGGAGAGCACGTTGCCAGATAGGAACGGCTGGAGGAGATTGTTCGGGATGACCGAGAGGAAGTGGTCATAGTAGGACAGCTTCCCAAGCTTTCCCGGAACGTTTTCTGCTCCCTGGCCAATCGCTTCAGGTGGGAGATTGCCAGGGGCAATCCAGAGATAGAGAGCAAGCCCTATAAGTGCCGCGCAAAGCGTGGTGAGCAGCGTGTATGTCACTGCATGTCCGAAGATGCGCCCCGTCTCCTTCTTTGCACCAAGCTGTGAAAGCGTGGTGATGACGGCGAGTGCGATCGTCGGCACCGCGATGAACTGGAACAGCCGTGTGAATACGGTTGCAATGAAATTGAACAGCGCATTGAGCGCGGGCAGGTTTATCCACCCAAGGACAGCACCGATGACGAGAGCACCCATCCATAGCGCGAACTGCTTTCCGTTCCCGCCGGTCTTGCGGCTCTGTTCGATGATGTCATGCGCTTTCTGCTTTGATGTGTCAGCCATGATAAGATCTTCCTTTCCAAAGGGTATTACTTAGATATGATGGCAATCTGTGAACTGCTTATACATATCATATATGAATGATATGTTTTATATTATAGGGAATCGTTCACAAGTTGTCAATAGGTTTGTTTTGAGAAACATCGGCTCATAGATCGATAAATTGCTTCGATGAACCACATCATGGTATAATCAAAAGAAAACGTGGGCAGGAAATGATCTAGATAGAGGTGATGAGAGATGAAGAGGACGGGCACGATGGAGACACCGGGAGCCGTTATGCCTCGATATGTGAAGGGGCTTGGCGCAAAGTCGAGGACGATGTTCCAGTCGCATATGCTGATGGCGAAATGGCCCGAGATCGTAGGTCGGGCTATAGCGGCGAATGTCCATCCCGTGCGCATGGATTATCATGTGCTGTATCTTTCATGCTCAGATAGCTCATGGGCAAATGAGATCAGGCTTATGCAGACGGATATACTCGAAAAGATAGCAGATGTCGCAGGCGAAGGCTTTGTGAAGGAGCTGCACTTCTTGCGGCCGGGGCTTAGAGGGTTCGTGGCAAAGGGCGAAAGTGATGATGCGCCAGAGGAAGACGAACCCGATCTCAGCGGCATAGAGCTCTCGGCTGAGGAGAGCGCACATGCTGCTGAGATCGCCTCCTGTATCGATGACGAAAAGCTACGCAAAAAGGCGGAGCGGCTCGCCGGTGACGCGATGAAGCTGAGGCACCACAGGTGCGAGGAAGGCTGGCTGCCATGTGCGCTCTGCGGCACGCTCGCCGAGCCCGTGTCTGGCAGGGCGGCGGTGCGGGAAAATAAATCGACAATCGAGCGCGAATGTAATGGCATAGAGATAGATGATGCGGTGCTTTGCCCTACATGTGCGAGGCGCATGAAGGAAAAGACGGCATATCGCGTGCGGCAGTTCCTGATGGATATACCATGGGCTACGTATGCACAGGTGAAGGCAGAGATCGACTGCCCGTCGTCGCTCGTGAATGATGAGCGTGCGTCATTGGTGCAGCGGTATACGCGCCGCGTCAAATGGGGAGACTTCACGAGCATGGATGCCAAGATGCTCGTGATGCTCTATCGATGCGTGCCGCCCGAGAGCCTGACGGATGACATGATGCGAAGGACGCTTTACAAGCTGCGCTGGAGCCTCATACATGACGAAGCGTTCAAGCCGATAAAAAGATACGATGTGATACGATTGAAGGGCGACAAGTAAGGGGCTGAGGGCAGATGACACTTCATATAGGAGGCGGCAGGACGATACCGCCAGAAAAGGTCATCGCGATATTGCGTGATGATAAAGGCAGCGTCATCTATACAGATGATGGCGTACTGCATTCAGAGATCTCGCCATCGACGCTGAAGCACAGGTCCTCTTTGAAATGGATCATCGAGAGCGCTTCAGAAAGCTGAGACGCATGCGGCATGAAAAACAGCACGCACAAGCACTGACAGCAATGCTCCAATCGGGAGGATATGATATCCACTCCGATTGGAGCATTTTTTGCTATGATGGGCTTTATCACCTTGAGATTTTAATCTCCAGTACGGATGAGAGCATCCTGCGGGTGTATGCTTCGCGCGGGCTGGTGCAGATGGCGGAGGCTGATCCCTGCTCTATGAGACGGCCGTCTTTCATGACGGCTATCCAGTCGCTGATGTAGCGCACCACGGAGATGTCGTGTGCGATGAATATCATGGCGAAGCCCTGCTCTTTTTGCAGACGGCACAGGAGGTTTATGATCTGTGCCTGTATCGAGACGTCGAGTGCTGCGACCGGCTCATCGGCTACGACCACACGCGGTTTCATGCCGAGGCATCTCGCGATGGTGACACGCTGCTTCTGCCCGCCGGAGAGCTCGGATGGATATGCCGTAAAGCAGCGGCTAGATAGCTCAACTGCATCGAGAAGCTCCTTCGCGCGACTCGTGGCGGCGCTCTTTCGCATCCCGGTCAGGCGCAGCCCCTCCATGATGCTTTCTCCGGCGGTCATGTACGGATTCAGTGCGCCGTCTGCGTCCTGGAAGATCATCTGTATCTTTTGCCGCGTCTCTTTTTCACGATTTGCCGAAAGCTCTTTTCCACAGAATGATATACGACCGCTGCTCGGTGCGTACATGCCCGTGATTAGGCGGGCAAGGGTGGATTTGCCACTGCCAGACTCCCCGAGCAGCCCCATGATCTCGCCTTCGTGCAGTGAAAACGACACATCGTCTACGGCAAGAATGCGGTGCGCGCCGTCCAGCATGAAACATTTCGACACATGATTTATACAAAGCACCTCAGGAAGGTTGCGCTTATCTGTATCAGCGGGCGTATCAGATTGCTGTATTTTTTTCGGCGGCCATGGCGGATCGATATGCGGCGCGCGCTCATCAAGCAGCCATGCAGCCGCATAATGCGTATCCGTGACCTTGAACCATGGTGGCTGCTTCTCGTAGTCGATCTTCATGGCATATGGGTTCCGTGGCGCGAATGCATCGCCATGAGGCTCGGCTGAGAGGTCTGGCGTAGTGCCTTCTATGCACCTCATGGGCTTCCCCTTTTGTGCGAGAGACGGCAGTGACGACAGCAGCCCCCATGTGTACGGGTGGCGTGGGGTGCCGAATATCTCGCCTGCCGTGCCTATCTCGACGAGGCGTCCCGCGTACATGATCCCGACCCTGTCAGCTATGTATGAGGCGACGCCGAGATCATGCGTCACGAGAAGTATGGAGAGTCCGAGCTTGTCGCGCATATCCATCAAAAGGTCCAGGACCTGTCGCTGTATGGTGACATCGAGCGCAGTAGTCGGCTCATCCGCGATCAGGATGTCGGGCTTTGCCGCGAGTGCTATGGCGAGGGCGCACCTTTGACGCTGCCCACCGGAGAATGAGCGCGGCAGCATATGGAGGCGCTGCCTAGCCTCTCTAATGCCGACCCTTTCAAGATAGGAGATGGCAAGCTCCTTTGCCTGCTTTTTTGATAATGTGCTTTCGCTTAGATGTATGGCTTCAAGG
>OMZT01000158.1 GCA_900315615.1 uncultured Veillonellaceae bacterium
GGCACCTTTAATCTACTCATACAAAAACTCCCTGCTAGGTAGACAGATTTATTATTTCTCTTGTCTACCTAACAGGGAGCATATCAAACTGACTGAGCGCAGAAGCCTACAGAAGCCATCATTGTCATTTGTGAATTTGAACGGCTTGATGAGTACTTCACCATCTGACGATAATACAGATGCAAAGTGATTCGGTTTAGCTACATCGATGCAAACGTAATACATAGAAGGGTACCTCCTTACTAATACTGTAGCATCCACCAACGATTATCATCGTAGACGTGATTGATATAAGTACTCAAAAGACAAGCTCCGGCACATTCAGTTATAAACAATTCAGATAAATGTAGCGGCAATACACTCATATAAAGTAGTCAAAGCTACAGGATAATAATAAAAAGTCCCATAGTATCTGAATGTATAAAGCAACAAGTAAAACGATAAAAAAATAAAAAGAAAGGAAAAGTGGTAATTTGCTTCTGTAATTATCATACAAGGATATTATGCCAATACTCAGTGTTATCGTGCCAGTATATAATACAGAGAAGTATTTGCATCGATGCGTAGATTCACTGCTGCAGCAAGACTTGAAAGATATAGAAATCATTCTTGTGAATGATGGATCTACTGATGGGTCTGGTGCCATTTGTGATGATTATGCACGTATTGATGGACGTGTAAAAGTAATTAAGCAGGATAATGGGGGGCTTAGTGCAGCTAGAAATACTGGTATAGCTGTTGCCAATGGAAAATATATCGTCTTTGTCGATAGTGACGATTGGGTTGATCATGATATATTTGCAAGTGATGCTGCATTGATGGAGACGGAACAGGATATAGATATATGTGTAAGTTCTGATAATAAAATCATAGTGATGATGATGGGGGTGATGTGTGCCAACCAAATATTTTTTTCATATTATGCGAATGTTCTTGCAAGGCGATATGATGCAGAGATTGTGGCTGGGTTGGCAAAGGCGGCATCTGCTGCACCGTTCGAAAAGGCGGTATATAAGTCGTTTGGGGTGCATGAATACCTTGATAAGCCGTTATCTTATAGCCAGAGAAAAAGGGTAGATGAGATATTCACACGCGAATACCCCAAGCTGAAATCATCTGATGACTGGTTGGCATTTACGCTTGATGGTATCAACTATGGATATGAAATATACAGAAATTATCTTAGAAATATATCTGCAATCTACGATAGAGCAAGATATGGTAAAGAACTCGCAAGGATATTAAAACGTGCTATAGAGATACATATAAGGTATGGTGATTATTTTAATACGCACTCTGTAAAAGCAATCATATTGACAGATGCATTATATGATGAGGGCATCTTGCGATTGCTTGCATGGAAACGTGGAATAGCCGTATATGCAGCAGATGATGGGCGGATTTTCAGATGGTATCCAAACATTCCTCATGTAGAAAGGTATGGACATAATTATAAGAAAATGTTTGCAGCTTTGCCTGAGAATCTACAGAAAAAAGGCATAGCATGGGCGAAAGAGCATCTGGATAAAAGACTACAGGGAGACATATCCGATATACCATATATGAAGGGAAAGGGTGCATTTAATAAAATAAAGAGTACAAACGTGCTGAAAAAAAGTCATAAAATAAAGGTCGTTATATGCCCACATGCACTCACCGATGATCCTTATCAAGGAGGAAAATTCCTGTTTAATGATCACTGGTCATGGCTCTGCTATCTAGGAGATATGTCAGAACGTACGGATTATGACTGGTATTTAAAGGAACATCCAGCGGCAGATAAATACAGCTATGACATATGGGATAAATTCCTGAAAAAATATCCGAAGATCATCAAGCTTCCACTGGATACATCGCCAGTTCAATTAAAGAATGAGGGAATGGATTTTGCATTGACGATATGCGGCACGATAGGTCACGAATATCCGGCACTTGGAATACAGGTGATAAATGCAGGACCTAATCCACATGACGATTTTGACTTTGACTGGAATCCCAAAACGGTGGAAGAATATGAGCGACTGCTGTTGCATCTGCCTCAATTAAAGAAAAAGATAGATTTGAATGAGATATACCAGTTCTATTGCATGTATTTTCTGTATGATTTGACTGATCGAAGAAGACCTCATGATATCTTTTTCGACAATAATCTTTATGGTGCAGATTCTCAATGGTCGACAGAAACATATCAAAACAAATATGGTCTCATGGCAGGGTCAAAAGTTTCATATTACGACAAGGCGTATAGGTGGTTCATGGATGAATTTTCAGTGGAAAAGCATCAGAATATCATAGAGACAATAGAAAAGACGATAAATGAAATCGACAATGAGAGACCTGAGAATAAAAAGATAAACAAATAAAATCTTCAATAGGTGATATTCGGTAATTGAGGTGCCATGATGCCAAAACTCAGTATAATCATTCCCGTATATAATGTAGAAAAATATCTTCGCAAATGCTTAGATTCTGTCATAAGCCAGGATTATGGTGATAAGGAAATCATCGTTGTAGATGACGGATCTACGGATGAAAGTCCACAAATCTGTGATGATTACGAGGCAAGGTACGACTGTGTGCGTGTCGTTCATAAGGCTAATGGCGGACCTGTATCTGCAAGGAAGGCAGGACTAAGGACATCAAGTGGAGAGTATATCACATTCGCAGATAGCGATGACTGGCTTGAGACGGGAGCATATGCTTCTATGATGGATAAGCTTGAAGTCAGTCATGCACAATGCATAGCTGCAGACTATTATGAAGATGTCGGAGACAAAAGTACGGTAAAAAGGCAGGACTATGAAGATGGGCTGTATAGTGGAGAATAATTAAGAGAGATTATACTTCCTACCGTGATGGGTAAGCAGCCATTCTTTACATGGGGGATATTTCCTAGTTTATGTACAAAAATTTTCGATAGACATTTAATAGAGGATGTTCTACTAGCTGAGGATGAAACAATCGTTATGGGAGACGATACGGCTGTTTCGTTTATCTGTTTTTGCAAGGCGGAATCCATATGTATTGTGCATGATGTTTTCTATCATTATGTGCAGAAAAAGGCATCTATAGTCAAGGCTATTCCAGATATGACGCTTGAGCGAAAACGGTATTCAGCATTGTATAAGTTCGTCTTGCAGCGCATCCCTGAGTATATGCATGAATCCTGGATCAGATACATGATTTTCAACATGGTTCAGCGTTCGGATAATCTATACGATGGATTTTATCAGTTGCCATATGTGTTTCCTTTTCCAAGTGTAAAAAAAGGAAGCACCATAATACTCTATGGTGCAGGTACATATGGGCAAAGGCTATGGAATGCGCTCAAATCCAGTCGATTCGTCGATATCGCCGGATGGTCTGACAAGAATGCAGAAGAGATAACTAAGCTCGGTCTGCCTGTTGTTAAGCCTGCAGCTATTGAGTCGATGCCATCTGATGACATAGTCGTGGCTATCAGCATGGGGAAACCCAGAATGGCGGCAGAAAAAGAATTAAGGGAAAGATTCCCTAAGAAGAGGATACATATCTGGGATGAGAACCTTATCTTTTTGGATGAAACGAGAAAGAGATTCAGGTTGTTGATGGATTAGACTCGATATACGTATGAGAATGGGATATTTGTTGTTTGAGTCGTGCAGGAGGCTGTTATGTTCGATGGTGAGGAGAAGCTGCTTGAGTCGGCAGGTGAGATATTGCTATATGGACAGGAAGACTATGCTGCCAGGGTCAAAAAGTATCTTGGGCTCCTGTATCCGGATATCAGTATCAGAGAAATCGTATTTGCATTGGAAAAAGATCAGCCCGATGGGACGGAGTTCGATTTTGACAGCCGCGCAGCAGAGCTTGATAGCATAGATCGCAAAGTAACGGTCTTTGCAGCTTTTTCATTGAAGTATATCGATACTGTCAAGGATATGCTTAGGGAAAAGGGATTCAAGGATATCATCTGCTATTCACCACGGATAGATAACTGCCTTAAGACGGGATATTTTAGGCTCTACTACAGGGAGAAGGGACAAGAGTTCCTCGTCCTGTCGGATATGAAGGACGAGCATGAGGCTAAAGACTACAGCGTGAAGGTGTATATGGCTGAAGGTGTCTTTGACAAGCCGCTTCGTGAAAGGCCTAAGCTGTCAGGACATATCGTTCCGATACAGGTAGGTGCAGCCCTTACGGATAAACGTATAGCGGACGTGACAGATGACAGGGGAGAGAATATATCATCCAAGAATCGCTGCTATGCAGAGATGACCGCCCTGTACTGGATATGGAAGCATGCCGATGCAGACTATGTTGGGCTCTGCCATTATCGAAGGCTTTTTGAGGATTTGGATGGCATCGCAGATAAGCTTCAACGTGTCGATGTGGATGCACTGATGCCGCTGCCTACGCTCTCTGCACATACGGTCTATGAGGATTATCTGTTGAAGCATATACCAGACGCATGGCGGCCGCTGATGGATGTCGTGAAGGAGCAGTCCCCGGATTATTATGCAGCAGCTGAAAGGATATTTCATGAGCCGGTATTCTATGCCAGTAATATGTTTATCCTGCGTAGAGACGTGATGGACGACCTATGCAGCTGGATGTTCCCAATATTGCAGGAGACAGAACGGCGCGTCGGTGAGCTTGATGGATACTACCGGAGGTATATTGGATTCGGCGCTGAAAGGCTTGTGACATTATATTTCTTGTATAATAAGCATGATTGGCGTATAGCGCATGTGAATAAA
>OMZT01000157.1 GCA_900315615.1 uncultured Veillonellaceae bacterium
CTGCCGTGTGCGGTATGCAGTGTATCAAAATCCATGTATCCGGAGGCTCTCGATGAGCAGCCGATGCCGGACACGATGACCGTATTATCCTGCGTGAAACCTTTCTTCTCTATGGCCATGATGATAGCCTTCATCGCTATGCCATTGCCACAGCCGGGGCACCACATATGCGGCAGACGGTTCTGGCGCAGGTATTTTTCAAAGCTTCTTTCCATTATCTTGCGCCTCCCGTCAGATCATTAAGTGCGGATACGATTTCCTCCGGAGTGAAGATCTCCTTGTTGTACTTCGTGAGGCTCTTTACGGCGCATTTGCCAGCGGCTGCGCGCTCGACCTCATGTACGAGCTGTCCGTAGTTCAGCTCTGGTACCAGGAGCCCCTTTACCTTTTCAGCGGCGCTCGATATTTCCTTGTCTGCGAAAGGCCATATCGTCATCAGGCGTATCATGCCGACATGCATTCCCTGCTTTCGTGCGCTCAGGACGGATTCATATGCAGTGCGTGCCGTACCACCGAATGCGACTACAGCGTACTCGGCATCATCCATGAAAAACTCATCGAAATGAGTGATCTCATCGCGCGCAATCTCTATCTTTTGATGCAGACGGTCTATAGACGCCGTCGTGACATCCGGGCTGCCCGACGGGAATCCTGTCTCGTCGTGTATGAGTCCCGTCACATGGATATGGTAGCCGAGGCCAAAGTCTGCGACATTCGGTACCAGGTCAGTATCCGGAGCGTATGGCTCATAGCCCTCGGCGCGTGTCTTCTTCGGCTTGCGGCGCGGGTATACGTATATCTCATCGCCATCTGGCAGCTCCACATTCTCCCTGAGATGACCGACCGTCTCGTCCATCAGCAGTATCACCGGCGTCCGGAATCTCTCAGCGTAGTTCACAGCCATGACGGTCGCGTCGAATGTCTCGCGCACCGTCCACGGTGCAAGTGCGATCATCGGGTGATCGCCATGTGTGCCCCAGCGAGCTTGCATCACATCGCCCTGGCTCGTTGCCGTCGGCTGGCCGGTAGATGGACCTACGCGCTGTACGTCGACAAGCACGGCAGGGATTTCAGCGCACGCAGCGTAGCCTATGAGCTCCTGCTTCAGCGAGAAGCCCGGTCCGCTCGTCGCGTCCATTGCCTTCATGCCAGCAAGAGAAGCGCCGAGCACTGCGCCGAAGCTGGCGATTTCATCCTCCATCTGTACGAACTTGCCGCCGTGCTGCGGCAATAGCTTCGCCATCGTCTCTGCGACCTCTGTCGACGGAGTGATCGGATATCCTGCGAAGAACCTTACGCCCGCTGCGATAGCGCCTTCAGCACATGCTTCATTGCCCTGCATCAGTCTAGCTTCCTTCATGACGCAGCCTCCTCTTTATCAACGAATATAGCATAGTCCGGGCATCTGAGCTCGCACTGCCCACATGCGATGCAGTCATCAGGATGCGCCGTATTCACCTTGCCAAGCTCATCGACGGCCAGCACGCCCTTTGGACAGAAGGCCACGCATATGCCGCAGCCTTTGCAGCGAGCCATCTTGATCGTGATCTTTCCCTTCATATCGGTTCCTCCCTGTCGGGGTTTTATGATAAAATTGAATATCTACTATGTATTTTGCAACATACTAGCCATAATGATAGCACATTCCTTTTCAAAAATCCACACTTTTATCGTATGATATAATATAAATGGACATGCCAAAAAATATACGTGTTTCGTTTAATAAATATCTCATTTATTACGATACATTAGTCACAGAGGATATGAGCGAAAAGCGAGCTTATTCATATAAATGCGAGGGGAGTGACTAGCGTTGCCGATGACAGTTATAAATAATCCTGCGGCTATGATGACGCTGGGTGAATTGAATAAGAATATCAGCCGCGCTGGGAAAGATCTCAGAAAGATTGCTTCGGGGCAGAAGATCAATGGTGCAGGTGACGGCGCGTCGGAGTATAGTATCTCTGAGAAGATGCGCGTGAGATTGCGCGCCCTCGGGCAGGACAGCGAGAACGTCCAGAAGGGTGCTTCTTTGCTGCACCTCGCAGAGGGTGGCATATAGAATCAGATCGAGATCCTGAAGACGATAAAGCAGAAGGTATTGGATGCGAATAACGATACAAATACCGAGGTTGACCGCCAGACGATACAGAAAGAGATATATCAGGGCTACGACCAGATAAACGATATCGCAATAGATACGGAATACAATACGAAGAAGATCTTACTTGGCAATCTGGTCGAAGAGACGGTGAAAGGCTGGGAGGTCTTGCGGGACCCAATCCTCGTAGAGGACAGTGACTCCCTGAATATGATACCTGATAAATACGATACCCTGAACGGAAAACAGGGACCTTTTGATGTGTTCAAGAAGGGCGCACCGATCGTACAGGGGAGTAGCGGCACATCGTCATCTCCTCTCATCAGTACGATGTCAACAAATGCTGTAACGACAAATGCTGCCTCTGGAGCGGAGGCGGCGGATATCACACCGCTCGGGATCAAGGGGACACCGGAAAACTTCGGTAATGCGACACCTGCGACACAGGCAACGTGGACGATCGATCTCGGACAGGTTGGCCTCGGAGGCGGCTTCCTTCCGGATGCGCTCGATAAGAAGGGCTTTTCGTATTATGGTGGCTATACCACGTATACTTTTGCGTTGACGACAAATCCGTCTGGTGTCTCCTGGCCTTCTTATGTCCACAAGATAGATATCAGCGGCGCGAGGACGATGTCGGAGATCGCTTCACGTATAGCAACCGCGATAAATGGTCAGTATGATTATACGTCGGTAGAGGCTGATGGAGCTAAGTTGAAGTTCACATCGAATGAAAAAGGCTCGTATGTCAAGGCAGCAAATTTCCCGATGAATGATGCCTCGCGCGCGGCGACACCAGCAACGACGACGACGGTGTCAGGCGACCCTATATATAAGACCATTACAGTAGGCGCAACTGGTAAGCTCAAGGGCGGCGAGCAGCTTTCGGGCGGCGAGGATCCACATGGTACGCCGGGTGACAAGGACTATTCACCGGGATCAAAGGCATCCGGCAGCGTAGACATGTCAGGCGCACAGCCTGGTACGGCCTTCACGATAGGCGGCGAGAGGGTCTCGTTCGTAGAGGGAAGCGGATTCAACCGTGTCTATGATCATGAGCACGGCGGTTACGTGAATGAGGTTGGTGTAGATTTCAATGGCACATTTACGACATGGAATGACATTGCCGTCACGGTATCAGGCGGCAAGATGGACATGCAGGCGCGCTTTCCTGGCAGTGCGTATAATTACCAGCTGAAGGATGGTGGATCTCCGTATAAGATTATCGATAGTTATGGGCCGGACAAGGAAGTCCCTGTCCCCGCGTATGATGAAATCACGGGTCTTGGCGTGCCGGCACAGACCGATGTAGTAAATGGTACGGACGGAGAGCCTGCAAGCTATACGGTCGACCTGACGGACTATTCGAAGCCGTCGGATTCATCAAAGCTCGAAGAATTCATCAAAGGCGCTGCAGGCAATAAGATACATCTTACAAGCTATGGATATGAATACAGCTACAAGCTTTATGACAGCAAGTCGGATTCGATAGAAAACGTGCCACAGAACGGCTATGCTGGCTATGATGTGAATGTCGACCTCGATAAGCTGCGTGACAGGGTCGCAGCGGGAGAGACGATAGCACAGGCGTTCGTCGAGATCATGCAGAAGCCGACGACATACAGCGGAGAACCGGCACAGGTGACGAATAACTATTCTCATAAGCTGTCGCCTGTGTACGCGTCAGATGGCAAGACCGTGACGGGACTGAAATTCACATCTCAGAGGCAGGGAACCGACGGCGAGAGCGATACGATCTCCGGTACGAAAGACAGCATGTATCAGTATCCGCTGGATTTTGGAAAGCTCCTTTCTGAAAAAGGCGTCTCAGGGGCAGATATACCAGAGAAGCTCGATTATAAGGGCTTGCGTGTATATTGTGCGACGTGCCTGAATCAGTGGTTCAACTGAATGCGGGCAGGATTCCCCTACTTCAAGCCGCGAAGCGGCTAAGTAGTGGGAGGAATGCCCGCCACCGCCTATCTAAAA
>OMZT01000179.1 GCA_900315615.1 uncultured Veillonellaceae bacterium
GGTGCCATCGGGTACACATTCCAGCTGTATTTTGATTTCTCCGGATACTCAGAGATGGCAATAGGCCTTGGGTTGATGTTCAACCTGAACTTTCCTGTCAACTTCAACAGTCCTTATCAGTCCAGCTCCATGATAGAATTCTGGCGCAGATGGCATATGACACTCGGACTATGGGTGAAAGATTACCTATACATACCCATGGGCGGCAACAGGCATGGTGAGCTAAAAAAAATGCGCAATCTCCTCGTCAGCATGCTTATAATCGGCCTCTGGCATGGAGCCGGATGGACATTCGTGCTATGGGGCGGACTGCACGGTGTGCTCCTCACATTGAACCATCAATGGCGAAGACTCAAGATATCCATCCCCATACCGCTTGCACGTACAATGACTTTCATCGCTGTCATGTGCCTATGGGTATTCTTCCGTGCCGATAGCGTCACGGATGCATTATCCGTGCTGAGATCCATGCTTGACATATCCAACATCATGCTTCCATCAGGTAGCGTATTCGAGCGGAGATTGGGCTTTCTCACGGCATACGGAATAGGCTTCGGACATATGCACATCCAAACCAGCCTCGTAGATATTGCCGCGTGCTTCCTTATACTTGGACTATTACTGATGTTTGCAAAGAATCCGATACAGCTGACACCATTTATCGACAAAAGCTGGTCGGTCATCATCATATCGCTTATGTTTGCAACATCCGTTTTCATGATCGGCATGAAGGGTACAGGCGCTTTCCTGTACTTCCAGTTCTAAGGAGGCACACAAATGAACAAATCAAAGAAATGGTGCCTTCGCTTCGTTGGCATCGCCGTGGCATGCATATTCATATTACTAGCTATCAGCGAGGCATTACTGCATCGCATAAATGAAGATACGGTAGGCTCAGCCGTAGTTGATCGCATGGAAAAGGGCGCACTTTACGGCAGCGCGCTAAATGATGATGTCACATGGTACAAGCTGCAGCTCATCAAGAGGCAGCAGCCAGATATCGTTGCCCTGGGGTCATCACGCGCATGGCAGTTCAGACGGCCATTCTTCAAAGATAGCTTCTACTCTATGGGATATACGGTATCATCCATCGATCATGCCATCTACATTTTCAACCAAATGCGCCAAACCTATACCCCAAAGGTGATCATCTTCTGCGTAGACCTATGGTGGCTCAATCCCAATCTTAAACAAGCTCCGCCGGATACAGAATTTGCCAACCGCAACGAGCTTGAAAAACGTCTGTATATGTACGGGCAGCTATATACGGAACTCCGGCGTAACCCAAAGCTCAGATCAGCCATCTTGCACCCTGATCTGCACGATACCGATACAATAGGTGCCCGCCATACGGTAGGTCTCGTAGCCGCAGCACGTGCAGGTGGCAACCGTGAAGACGGCAGTTACCAATACGGCGAAACCATAATGAACCCAGGCACTGCAGAAGATAGGATTGCAGACACCAAAGAACGTGTAGAAAAGGGGGAGCGACGCTTTGACTTCGCTGATGATATAGACTATGATCGGCTTGCCAAGCTCAAAGGGCTTATACATGAGATGAATAACGCTGGATGCACAGTCATCATCTGCCTGCCTCCGTTCGCACACGAGATATATAGCATGATGGCAACTTCCGATGGCCACAAGCACCTGCTTCAAAGCTTCGAGCAGTCCGTTCATCAAGCCGCTGCTGACGAAGGCGTATACTTCTTCGATTACAGCGACATGGCATGGCTCGGTGCCACAGATGACGAGGCACTTGATGGATTCCACGGCAGTGAGCGCGTATACGCCCGCATGTACCTCAGCATGTCATCCAATCCAGAGCTTCAATGGATGTTCGATACCGACTACCTGAAAACGCATCTAGCTAGTCCCGTAGACGACATGCACATCGTGCCATTCGATGAGATGCACTACGTAAAATAACAATAGAGCCGACAGTTTTGATAGAATCTGTCGGCTCTATTGTTATGGAATTTACTCCTGCGGTATGAGCTTTCTTACGTTCTTCACCAGACTATCCCAATCTGATGTGACATAGTCATTTATTATCTTCAAGGTATCACTATAATCAGGAACGAAGCCTTCTTCTATCTTTTTAATATTATCTTCAAGCTCCTGATATGACCAGCATCTCAGCACCTGATCATCATTAACAAGTGGATTCTTCTTCGTAAATACAAGCATCGGCTTTCCCTGTGCGATGGTTTCTGTAAGTGCTGAGCCACATAGACCCGCAATTGCCCTACAATGCTTAACGATCTCTTGACTGCTATAATCAGAAGAAATCAGTTCCACATTTTTCATATCAAGTAAGGCCTTATAGTACGCCTTGTTCTTGAAAATATCGATATTGTTTATGTGATATTCAAACATAGCTGTATTAAGCTTAAATTGATGAGGATGCTCCTTAACATATATCTTCCACCCGTCAGGAGCAGCCTGAGACAGCATTTGTATAACGGTAAGCTGCTCCTCCAATGTCATGCGGGTCTGTATCGAACCCTCTGGCTCGAAATGCAAAGGAAAAAAGATATATGGCACAGATAAGTCAACGGTTTTTTCGTGCTTGCGCAGGAACTTCTCCGTATCCTTAAAATGTCTATAACATCTCAAACGATAAGGTGTCGTCGTTGGAAAAGACTGCGATGCAATACTGAATTCCTTGAAAAACCTACCATGACATATCCTAGATACTGTCTCTAGACCAAGCGCACCAAAAAAGCGATATATAAGGCGATGTATGATATCTCTATCCTCTATATTTTCATCAAATTTGAAATTCAATACATCCACACCGTCATCAGCCGTTAGATAATACTCGAACGAAGATACATACCCATCATTTTCAACTGGAATCATGCAATCATTATTCTCATCCCAGATGAATTTATTCTCCCAGTGCATCTCATATCCATTACACGTATAACTCGGCACACCATATTCCTTAGCAACGCCCTTCATAACGCCATCATACAGTAAGCCATGTGATATATCAAATATGATAGCTACGTCTACATGATTGTTTTTGAATACCTTATTCCAGAAACTCAATGCTTTGTAATAATAAAATTTCCGTATATGGTAATCATCAATATATCTTGTAAGCGCATTCTCCGCTTCAAGTTGTGCCCCCTTGCATTTCCTAATAATGTCAAGATCCAATCCGTCTAACGAATCATAATGATCCAAATCGACAAGTGTATAAACCTGCTGTATACGCGGATTATTCTTATACTTTTCTCTTTGCTTCTCTAAATCAACGATAAGCATAACAATCGTTACGCTTTCATCCTTTAAGATTTCATCCACTATAGATGTATATCTATCAACCAATACTATGCGCTTTTCCATGCCCATTAGATTACCTCTTCAAAACTATCCGATCATAATAATTCGTCTATAATCAATGCTTTAGTACTTTTTTGGCTTTTCTCCATATCTTGCTACCGATTTCAGTTTTCTTGAATTGTCTCCCAATAAAAGTCAGTATGCGACGTGAAAATGGAGGATATTTATAAACGAATTTACTATAAAGAATATCTCCATATATATCACGCTTAACAGCCTCAGGATGCACAAACGGTATCTTAATTGGAACATACCTCATATGCGCCAGTTCATCGTTATCATTAAGAGTGTGCGTTGCCCCTTCTCCAAAGCCTATATTTGTCGTCAAATTCCCTTGTGGCATTACTACATAACCATCCTCATGTAATA
>OMZT01000152.1 GCA_900315615.1 uncultured Veillonellaceae bacterium
GCAGCGAACATGCACTGAAAAGCGACGAATGCGAGCTCTGGGATGGTGCCGCCCTCCATGATCTGCATGCCTACGCCGGCAAGCCCTATCTTATCGAGGCTGCCGATGAAGCCACTCACATCTGTGCCGAATGTCATTGCGTAGCCTAGGATTACCCATTCTACTGAGATAAGTCCGAGCACGAACATGCTCTGCATGATGGTTGTCAGGACATTTTTACTGCGTACCATGCCGCCATAGAAGAGTGCGAGCCCCGGCGTCATGATGAAAACCAGCGCGG
Organism: uncultured Veillonellaceae bacterium; assembly: GCA_900315615.1. Classification (GTDB taxonomy): domain Bacteria; phylum Bacillota; class Negativicutes; order Selenomonadales; family Selenomonadaceae; genus RUG114. The sequence continues at coordinate 281 of OMZT01000152.1, forward strand.
CACTTATCAGCACCCAGGCGGTATCGCCAGCGTTGAACATAGGATCAGAACCTTTCAAAACAAAAAATAATGTCTATTGATAGTGGACAACATAAATTCGTAACATATCGTGTAAACATAAAAGCCCCACAGAGTCCGGTACCTGACTCTGTGGGGCTTCATTGCCTCAAATATGCTGACAAAGAAATTATATGCCGCAAATACAAGGCTGTCAAGGATTTTAGTTATGTATACACGTATGCAACATGACGATATACTATGCAATAAAATACATAATGTTTGGGAATAGTATAATGTATACTTATGCTTTTACAGTCAAATTACTTGACAGTAGTTTACAATGTTACTATAATTTAATAACATGAAAGTAATATTAACTATATAAAATATGTATGGTGATGAAAAAAAGATATGCTAATTGACCTTCCTCGTGCAGGTAAGTGTTAACTAGTGTATCATCAAGACCCGGGAGGAATGTTTATGTGCCGCATTGGTTCTATTAAAAGTAAGGTGCCAATTCCGCCGTCTATGGCTTTGCATCTGATGTTGCCTCAGCAGGAAGGACACGATAATTCTGGATTTGCAATGGTCATGCAGGATTTGTATGGGGTATTCAGTGCTTACAAGGACAAACCTCTGCTGTCGCTTGCATGCACTCAGCGCGGAGCGGATCTCGTAGAGGAGTACATGGATTCGCATAACTTCACGCAGGTTGCAGAGTGGCTGCCGGTACCAGATAAAAAGTCGGGACTCGATATCAAGGCTATGCCGTATTATATCTTCCGCAATTATGATTATCCGGAGGATGCGGCTCAGATGACACAGAAGGAGCGGGAGGAACTGCTCTTGGATACGCGCCTGGCACTTCGTAAGCTTCTTGCCGAAAATAATGCAGGCTATGTATATTCGTTCTGGCCGGATGTGCTGACGCTGAAGGAGATCGGTGATCCGAGGGATATCGCGACGTATTTCAGGCTGTGGGACGATAATGGCTGCCTTGCCGCGAAGAGCATCGTCGCGCAGTGCCGTCAGAATACGAACTATGACATCGTGCGCTATGCGGCACATCCGTTCTTCCTGGAGGGATATACGCTCTGCGCCAATGGAGAGAATACGTTCTATACGAAGAACAAGGAATTCCAGAGCCATCTCCATCGCGGGTACATAGGCTTCGAGTCGGATTCACAGTGCTTCCTGAATACGCTGCATTACGTGCATCGTGAGCTCGGATGGCCGCTTTCTTACTATAAGCACGTGATCACGCCTCTCCCGTTCGAGGAGATACAGAAGCGCCCCGATAAGGATGTGCTGCTCGACATACGCGAATCGCTGGCGAATCTTGAGATCAACGGCCCGAATACCGTCATAGCGGTCCTGCCTGATGGGCAGATGATGACGTGCTGCGATTCTAAGAAGCTTCGTCCTGTCGTCGTCGGGCGTACGGATGACAGGGTCGCAATCTCGTCTGAGGTATGCGGTCTGAATGAAATCATGCCAGACCGTGACCAGACGAAGGATATATACCCGAATGAGAGGGAGATAGTGGTCATAGACAATGACCTGGAGGTGACGAGATGCGAGCAGTAAAGACACAGGATATCAGCTGCAATGACCTGACCTGGAAGATAGAATACGATCCATCGCGTTGTACCATGTGCGGAAGCTGCGTCGCGAGTTGCTCATTCAAGGCTATACACGTTGCCGTAGAACGCCGCGACATGACATATTCAGAGGCAGAGACACCAATGCCGGTGAAGAAGCATATGGCGCGTCCCGTCATAGAGCAGGTCGCAAGCCTGACGAATTATTGCCGCGGCTGCGGTATGTGCGAGAAGGTCTGTCCGAATCATGCCATCCATCCCGTGCGCAATCCAGACACCAGGAAGACGCTTCTTTCAAAGGATAGCGGCCCTATAAAGCGCGGAGGCCGCACGAACCTCAATGCTCAGCGTACATTGGACGCCATCGTGGTAGGACGTATCTCGCAGATGACAGACCCGTCGTTGGACGCTGCACGTCATACATTTGATATACGTTCGCCGCTCGGACGCGTGCTGGCAGCTCGTGACCTTCCACTGAAGGTAGAGAATGGCAAGCTCGTTCCATCGGGGCACACGCCGCCTGTGCATTGGATATATCCGCTTATTTTTTCTGATATGAGCATTGGCGCACTTTCAACGCGCGCATGGGAAGCCGTAGCGCTCGCAGTCGGATACCTGAATGAGAAATGCGGGCTTCCGGTACGCATGAGCTCAGGTGAAGGCGGTATGCCTATGGGGCTCCTGAAAAGCGATTATCTTAAGTATTTCATCATACAGATAGCATCCGGACACTTCGGATGGAACCGTATCATCAAGGCCATGCCGCAGATGGTGACGGATCCAGCGGGTGTTCTCATAAAGATCGGTCAGGGCGCAAAGCCTGGCGATGGCGGACTGCTCCCAGCAGCGAAAGTGGCAGAGCATGTGCAGGCAATCCGCGGTGTTCCGAAGGCGACACTCGCTTCGCCACCTAACCATCAGGGACTGTACTCCATCGAGGAATCCGTACAGAAGATGCATCTTTCTATGAGTGCCGCATTCGGGTTCAGGGTGCCAGTCGCCATCAAGTGCGCGGCATCTGCGACATCAGTATCGGTTTATAATAACCTTTTGAGGGATCCATACCATGTCTGCGGCGGATTTTTCCTTGATGGTATCCAGGGAGGTACCGGTGCAGCAAATGAGATCTCACTAGATCATACCGGACATCCTGTGGTATCGAAGATACGTGACTGCTATCTGGCGGCCGTGAAGCAGGGCCTGCAGGGACAGATCCCGCTGTATGGCGGCGGCGGTATCGGCATGACCGGGAACGCGGCTGCCGATGCGTTCAAGATGATGTGCCTCGGCGCGAACGGCGTGTTCACGGGCAAAGTGCTCATACAGCTCCTCGGATGTGTCGGCAATGAGCACGGGCGCTGCAATGCATGCAATACAGGCAAGTGCCCGACGGGTATCTGCACCCAGGATCCGAGACTCGTGAAGCGTCTCGATGTTGATAAGGGCGCACAGAAGATCGTTGATTATGTGCTGACATTTGATATGGAGCTGAAGAAGCTGATGGCACCTATCGGCAACTCGTCGCTGCCAATAGGACGCAGCGATGCCCTGGTTGCCACGGATAAGGCCGTGGCGGACAGGCTTGGAATACAGTATGTGTGCTGATGCGCCAGCGTTAGAGAGGGAGCAGCTATGGTTAAGATAGAGACAATGCAGGGCAATGAGCGTATGTCTACGCAGACATTGCTGCTGAAGATAAGCGCTGCCGTTCAGGCTGGCGAAACAGAGTTTGATATAAAGGCGTCAGGACAGCATGATATCGGCGGTCCGCTATGGAGTCCAGATGGCAGCACGCTGCATTTTCATGTGACGAATGCAGGTCAACGCGTAGGCTCGATGGCGCTGCCTGGTACCGAGATCGTCGTAGACGAGTCGGCTTCAGCTGATGTCGGCTGGCTGAATGCGGGCGGTATCATCACGATACGCGGCGATGCAGGTGATACCGCTGGTCATTGCGCAAGTGGCGGCAAGATCTTCATCGGGGGACGCGGTGGTACGCGTACGGGCTCACTGATGAAGCATGACCCGGTCTACGAGGAGCCAGAGCTCTGGGTGCTGAAGAATGTCGGGTCGTTTTCATTCGAGTTCATGGGCGGCGGCAAGGCAATCGTCTGCGGCTATGATTCAGAGGAGTTCGAGAGCGTCCTTGGCGAGCGTCCATGTGTAGGCATGGTCGGTGGTACCGTCTATGTGAGGGGACCGATACCTGAGCTTCCAGCAGATATCAAGTCTGCAACACTCGACACAGAGGACATCGATTTTCTGAAGGCAGGTATACCGGATTTCCTTGAGCGCGTAAATCATCCGGAGCTCCTGGATGAGCTTTCAACATGGAGCGAATGGCATAAGCTGACAGCGATGAGCTTTGCTGAGAAGCAGGCGATAGCCAAGGCAAAGAAGCAGAGCGACATGAGGACATTCCGTACGAGAGAATGGGTCAAGGGCGGCATATTTGCCGACGTATGCAATGATGATTTCGAGGTGCATGACACGATCAGCCATGGACTCTACCGTTTGCGCGTACCGAGCTGGGATAATGCGAAGTACGCATCCCCGTGTGAGTTCAACTGCCCGACCGGCATACCGACGCAGCAGCGCTATGGACTCATAAGGCAGGGAAAGCTAGACGAAGCACTCGAGCTGGAGCTGAAGTATACGCCATTCCCAGGCTCTGTATGCGGCTCTGTCTGCCCAAATCCGTGCATGGAGGGATGCACGAGGGGAAGCATCGATACGCCTATGCCTATCGGAGACCTCGGCAGCAGATCTGCAAAGCTTCCTGCACCTAAGCCTATGCCTAAGACGGGAAAGCATATATCCGTCGTCGGCGGCGGTGTCGCGGGACTGTCTGCGGCATGGCAGCTCGCTCTTTCGGGTCACGATGTAACCGTATATGATGAGGCCGATCATGCCGGTGGTAAGCTGGAGCAGGTCATACCGCGCGGACGCCTGAGCCATGAGCTTTTGGAATCTGAGCTGAAGCGCATAGAGAGCCTGGGTGTGAAATTCGTGCAGGGCTGCCACGTGGACTCGGATAAATTCACTGAGCTGCGCAAGGAAAGCGACGCGGTTGTCGTTGCGACGGGCGGAACAAAGTCGCGCTATTTCAACTGGGAAGGCCTCGAGCACCTGACCATGGGTCTTTCATACCTGAAGGCAATCAACCGTGGCGAAAAGCCTGCGACGGGCAAGCATGTCGTAGTCATCGGCGCAGGAAACTCTGGCATGGATACGTGCCGCGGCGCATATGAGATGGGCGCGGAATCTGTCGTGGCAGTGGACGTGCAGAAGCCCGCCGCATTCGCTAAGGAAATCGCGTACATAGAATCGCTTGGCGGCAAGCTCGTATGGCCGTTCTTTACCGAGAAGATCACGCCAGAGGGTGTATACGGCAAGGGCGGTGCATTCATACCGGCAGATCAGGTCATTGTGAGCATAGGCGAAGAGCCTGAGATGGACTTTTTGCCGAAGGACGCTGGCGTAAAATTCTTCCGCGGCAGCTGGGTCGTGCCGGAGAGTGATATGTGTATCCTGAAGGAAAATGCCGCGGGTAGTGGCCTATGCGCATGCTTCTCGGCGGGCGATACGATCAAGCCGGGACGACTGACCGATGCAATCGGAAGCGGACGCAAGGCCGCATGGTATACAGATTTATATGTGCGCGGGCAGGAAATCAAGCCTTTCCCGGAGAAAAAAGTAATACCGGCTGAACGTCTGAGCAAGGCGTATTTCGAGAAATGCCGGTCCTGTACGGGCTGCGATGCGGCAGAGGATGAACGCTGCGTCAGCTGCGGTACCTGCCGTGACTGCAAGATGTGCCTCGAAAGCTGCCCAGAGGGTGCAATCAGCCGCATTGAGCATGCCGATGGCAGCTGGGAGTATAAGAGTGACCCAGAGCGTTGTATCGGCTGTGGCATCTGTGCGGGTGTCTGCCCATGCGGCGTCTGGAGCATATCGGATAATCCGGAGCCCATCAGGATGTATATGACTGGAGGGAAAGCATTATGATGGCGCTGAATTTTGTCGACGAGGGTCATGAGCGCATGCTTAGAGCGCGTACGAAAGACTGTACGGTGCGGTTGGGAGATGTCAGCGGCCTATATCCGCAGGGATCTGTCGTCTATATCACTGTTGGAGCAAAGGGAGAGCCGAAGCATAAGCTGTATACGGCATATCTCGATAAAGTGCGCATTAAGACGATGGGTACGCTTACGAAGAAAGACCTTGCACATCAGAATCCTGAGATAAAGACGAAGGAGCACCTGCTGGAAGATTTCGAGCGCATATATAAGCGCGTGCTGCAGCCAGAGGATGTAGTGACGGTCATCTACTTCACAGAGATCCTCGAAGACGAGTGACGCCTAAAAAAGGGGAATCGCCCATAGTGGTGATTCCCCTTTTACTTGTTACTTATGATATTAGAATGCAAAAGAAGCTGCCGGTTTTTTACCGGCAGCTTCTTTTCAATCATCAGAAAGCAGCGACGATCTGTCCCTTGTACTTTTCATTGATGAAGTCCTTGATTTCCTGGCTCTGCAATGCCTTTACGAGAGCCTGTATCTCCGGACGGTCTTCGGAGCCATTCTTCACGACGAGGATGTTCACGTAAGGAGAGGTGCTGTCCTCAATGAAGAGAGCGTCCTTTGTCGGTACGAGATTCACCTGCATGGCGAAGTTCGTGTTGATGACGGCTATCGTCACGTCATCGAGCGTACGCGGAACCTGTGCTGCCTCGACTTCCTTGAATTGGAGATGCTTCGGGTTCTCAGCAATATCCTTCACGGTCGCTTCTACGCCTGCGCCTTCACGAAGCTTTATGACACCAGCCTTCTCGAGAAGAAGGAGTGAACGGCCGCCGTTTGTCGGGTCGTTCGGGATAGCGACGAGACTGCCATCTTTCAGGTCATTGAGATTCTTGACCTTGTGGGAGTAGATACCCATCGGCTCGATGTGGATGCCGGCAACGTTTGCAAGCTTCATTTCAGGATGCTCCTTGACAAAGTTGTCGAGGTATGGCTTATGCTGGAAGAAGTTCGCGTCGATATCGCCATCATTGAGTGCGAGGTTTGGCTGTACGTAGTCGTTGAACTCGACGATCTCAAGCTTTATGCCCTGCTTTTCGAGGATGGGCTTTACTTTCTCGAGGAGCTCAGCATGTGGTACAGGCGTTGCGCCGACTTTTATCGTCGTGATCTTGCCAGCACCTGAGCCACCACCCTTAGAAGCCTGCTGGCCGCAGCCTGCAAGCGTAAAGATTGCAATCGTGAGGATTGCGAGGATTCCCAAGATTTTCTTCATATGAATGCCTCCTTATGATTCCTATGAACGTTTAGGTGATCTATGGGGTCACCCGATTATTGAATACGCTTTTCAGCGTTTATCAAGCGTCTTTGCTATGCGGTTACCAGCGAACTGCACGAGCTGGACGAGTATGATCAGGACGATGACGGTAGCGAGCATGACATCAGCACGGAAGCGCTGATAGCCGTAGCGTATCGCCAGGTCACCGAGACCACCGCCTCCGATTGCGCCCGCCATGGCGGATTCGCCGACGAGGGAGATGATGACCGTCGTGAGCTGTGCGGCAATGCTAGCACGCGCCTCTGGCAGCATCACATGCCAGATGATCTGTAGAGGTGACGCCCCCATCGCCTCTGCCGCCTCGACGACACCTTCAGGAACCTCTTTGATGGATGTCTCGACCTGGCGTGCGATGAACGGTATCGATGCGATGATGAGCGGTACCATTGCCGCTGTCGTACCTATAGATGTGTTCACGACAAAGCGCGTGAACGGTATGATGGCGACCATCAAGATGATGAATGGTATGGAGCGGACGGCGTTCACCACGGCCGCGAGTACGCGGTTCAGCGGCATGCATTCCAGTATCTGGTGCTTTGCTGTCGTATGCAGGAGCACGCCGAGCGGTATGCCGATGATGGTCGCGATGATCATCGCGACGAAGACCATATATACGGTCTCACCCAGTGCCTTGCTGATCAGTGGAACTATATCAGGCGACATCGCCGCTCACCTCCCTGCGTTTGACATAGCCTATCATTTCCATCGACAGATTCTTTGACTTGAGATATGAGAGCGCCCTGTCGATAGCGGCAGGCTCTCCCGTCATGCCGACTATCATGCGCCCGTACGGGGTGCGCTTGATCTGGTCGAGATTGCCGAAAAGCATGGTGGTCTCGACATCGGGATTCTCGCGTATCATGCCGGCGAGTACGGGATCGTCCGCCGAGTCGCCTATGAAGGTGAGTCTCACGAGCAGATAGCTCCCAGGTACTGGCGTATCGGAGACCTCTCCGCCGCGGAATGCCGCTGGCAGGTCGTTAGAGAGCAGCACGCTAATGAATTCCTTCGTGAGCGGCTGCTGTGGGTTCGTGAATACGTCGAGCACCGTTCCTTTTTCTGCGATGACACCGCCATCGATGACGGCAACCTTATCACAGATGTCCTTTATGACCTGCATCTCATGCGTTATCACGACGACTGTGAGGTGCATCTTTTGGTTGATATCCTGTATGAGTCCCAGGATGGATTTTGTCGTCTGCGGATCGAGTGCACTAGTAGCCTCATCACAGAGCAGTATCTTAGGCCCTGAAGCGAGTGCGCGTGCAATGCCGACGCGCTGCTTCTGACCGCCTGAAAGCTGGGCTGGATATTGATGTGCCTTTCCAGAAAGTCCGACAAGCTCTAAGAGAGGCATGACCTTCTTTTGGATCTCTGCCTCATCCATATGCGCAAGCCTAAGAGGGAACGCTACATTTTCGTAGACGGTGGATGATGAAAGCAGGTTGAAATGCTGGAATATCATACCGATTTCCTTGCGCGCTTTGCGCAGCTCACTCTCGCTCAGCTTCGTCATATCGCGACCGTCTATGATCACCTGCCCCTTGGTCGGACGCTCGAGCATGTTTATGCAGCGTATGAGCGTCGACTTGCCGGCACCAGACAATCCGATAATACCGTAGATCTCGCCTGTCTGTATCGTGAGGTCTATACCCTTCAGAGCATGCACGGGTCCGTCTTCGCCAGCGTATGTCTTTTCAATTCCTTTTAGTTCTATCAAATGATCACTTCCTGCAGATAAAACATATTACTATTACAGTTACACAGATGTCAAGTACAATGACATATAGAACTGATACCCTTCATTATAATATCTATTCGGACGTATTGTAAAGTCGTTTCATTGCTGTTTGCCAAAAGATAAGTTTTTCACTAATAAGAAACAAACAGGATTTTTATATCAAATATAGAATAACTAAGATTGAACAATAATATGGCACCATTTTGATGGAAAGGAGGGAGCTGTATGAAGCAGGAGGAGGGCTTCGTACTGAAGCTCGACGGTGATACCGCACTGGTGCAGGTAGGACGTCATGAGAGCTGCGAAAGCTGTGGCGCTTGCGCGGCCGCAGAAGGACCGCAGACGGTCGTCGCGGAGAATCCTATCAGCGCAAAACCCGGACAGCATGTCAGATTCACGATGCATGAGGAAGGCTTCGTGAAGGCGGCGTTCATCATTTTCGTGATGCCGTTGATCCTCGCGGCTGTCGGCGCGTTCTGCGGATGGCGTATCGCGTACATCTGGGAAGCGAACATGACGATCGGAGCCGTTATCGGCAGCTGCATCATGTTCGTGGCAGGCTGGGCAGGCGTAAAGAAGTATGATTCGGAGACAGGCCGCAGGCATGGTATGAAACCTGTCATTACCGAGATTGTAGCATGATATACGTTCTGCGGCCTATTGGCAGCATGAACACGTAAGACACCATGAGATCCCGTTCAACACATTTCAATGGTGTACTGTTATGTCATGTTTTCGATACCGTTACACTAAATTTATCAATTGGTTTCATATAATGGATGAGGTGTGGCGGTTATATCCAATATCTATAGGGCACTCACTGAATTTTTGGTGTGTGCTCCAAAAAGATGGGGTGAAGTTATGTTCAAGTTTCTAGGCGGCATACACCCGAACGACGGGAAGCGGCTTGCGATGGACAGCGCAATAGAGCAGATGCCCATCCCTAAGACGCTTGTAGTGCCGATGGGGCAGCATATCGGAGCGCCATGCACGCCTTGCGTGAAGCCGGGAGATACTGTCAAGAAAGGGCAGCTCATCGGTACGAGCGAGGCTTTCATGCATGCCGATATACATTCCCCTACGTCTGGTACGGTGAAAAAGGTCGCGCCCATGCCGCATTCGGGTATGGGAAGCTGCATGGCTGTTGTCATCGAGAGCGATGGAGAGGATACGTGGGCTGACGGCCTGCCTCTTTCACGTGATTGGCAGCAGATGGATCCGGATGAGATACTTTCAGCAATACAAAAGGCCGGCATCGTTGGTATGGGCGGTGCGACGTTCCCTGCACATATCAAGCTGAAGCCTGCAAAGCCTGTTGATGTGCTGATACTGAACGGCGCGGAGTGCGAACCGTATCTGACGGCAGACTACAGGCTGATGCTGGAGGAGCCAGAAAAGATCGTTACCGGCACCGAGATACTGAAGAAGCTGCTGAGTGTAAAGAATGCATATATCGGTATCGAGGACAACAAGCCTGAGGCCATCAAGAAGATGAAAGAGGCAGTGAAGGGACACGATGGTATCGAGGTCGCTGCCCTGAGGACGAAGTATCCGCAGGGTGCAGAGAAGATGCTCATAAAGTCCATAACTGACCGCGAGGTGCCTACAGGCGGGCGGCCGATGGATGTCGGTGCTGTCGTGCAGAACGTCGGGACTGTCGCCGCCATAACGGACGCCGTGACGAAGGGCATACCACTCATCGAGCGTATCACGACCGTATCGGGCGATGCGGTGAAGTCACCGAAAAACATCCGTGCAAAGATCGGCACGACATACCGCGAGATGATAGCATTTGCCGGCGGTTTCAAGGAAGAGCCTTCAAAACTCCTGGCGGGCGGCCCGATGATGGGTATGGCGCAGTCGACACTCGACGTGCCAGTGATGAAAGGCTCATCCGGCATACTCGGACTCACGAAGAAGCTCACTGAGCATCCAGACGAGCGCGCCTGCATCCGCTGCGGCAGATGTGTGAGAGCCTGTCCGATGCAGTTGATACCGAGCATGCTGAGTATACTTTCCGAGAGGCGTGATTTCGATAAGGCACGTATAGACTACGGGCTGATGAACTGCGTGGAATGCGGCTGCTGTACCTATGTATGTCCTGCAAAGCGCAATATCGTTCATTACATCAAGAACGCCAAGGCCGTCTGTAAGGCCGAGATGGTAAAGGCCAAGGCTAAGGCCAAGGCGAAGGCAGAGGCAGAAGCGGCAAAGCAGGAAGGAAAGGAGGCGGCGAAATGAGCGATACGGAAGAAAAGACAGTGCC
>OMZT01000151.1 GCA_900315615.1 uncultured Veillonellaceae bacterium
CCTGGCTGGTTGTTGAATACCTCTGCGACATGGAACGGCTGCGACAGGAAACGCTGGATCTTCCTTGCACGGGAGACCGTGAGCTTATCCTCATCGGACAACTCCTCCATACCGAGGATGGCGATGATGTCCTGCAGATCCTTATACTTCTGCAGGATAGCCTGTACGCCACGTGCGACCTCGTAATGCTCCTGTCCGACGACATTCGGATCGAGGATACGAGAGGACGAAGCCAGAGGATCCACTGCCGGGTAAAGACCGAGCTCTGCAATAGAGCGGTCAAGGACCGTAGTCGCATCCAGATGTGTGAATGTACCAGCCGGTGCAGGGTCTGTCAGGTCATCTGCCGGGACGTAGACTGCTTGTACGGATGTGATAGATCCATCCTTCGTAGAAGCGATACGCTCCTGCAGAGCACCTATATCATTTGCCAGCGTAGGCTGGTAACCAACTGCTGAAGGCATGCGCCCGAGCAGTGCCGACACCTCAGAGCCTGCCTGTATGAAACGGAATATGTTATCAACGAAGAGCAGCACGTCCTGCTTCTGTACATCACGGAAGTACTCTGCCATCGTCAGACCCGTCAGAGCAACACGCATACGTGCTCCAGGCGGCTCGTTCATCTGTCCATAGACCAGTGCGGTCTTGTCTATGACTCCTGACTCGGTCATCTCACGCCAGAGGTCGTTACCCTCACGGGTACGCTCGCCGACGCCTGCGAATACAGAGTATCCGTTATGACCGGTAGCTATGTTATAGATAAGCTCCTGTATCAGGACCGTCTTACCAACGCCTGCGCCGCCGAACAATCCGACCTTACCACCCTTTGAGTACGGTGCAATCAGATCGACGACCTTGATACCAGTATCGAGGATCTCTCTCGATGTCTGCTGGTCTTCGAACTTTGGAGCTGGACGATGTATCGGCCAAAACTCCTTATTACCAACAGGAGCAGGGTTATGGTCAACGGTCTCGCCGAGCACGTTGAACACGCGCCCGAGGCATTCCTCGCCGACCGGCACCTTGATTGGTGCTCCGGTATCCTCTGCGTCCATGCCGCGCACGATGCCGTCTGTCGAGCTCATCGCTATGCAGCGGGTCATATTGTCTCCCAGATGCTGCATGACCTCGACGACGACGTCGATGTCAATATCCTTACCCGCCTTGCCCGTTATATGGACAGCGTTCAGGATGCTCGGCAGCTCACCGGCCTGGAATTCAATATCAACAACAGGCCCGATGACCTGTACGACTTTACCTTTGTTAGCCAAAGCTAAGCCAACCTCCTTTTTTTATTTGAGTGCCTCTGCACCACCGACGATCTCTGTGATCTCGCGGGTGATGTTTGCCTGGCGTACCTTGTTGTAGTACAGGTTCATATCTGCTATCAGCTCTTCTGCGTTATCCGTAGCACTGCTCATCGCATTCATGCGCGAGCTGAGCTCACTTGCCGCCGACTGCAGCAAAGCTGCATAGACCGTAGTCTCAAGGTACATCGGCAGGAGAAAGCCTAGCACTTCCGCAGCCGAAGGCTCGAATATATATTCGTCCCTCGGGCCATTGCTCTCGGCAGAGAGCGTCTCAAAAGGAAGCAGCTGGATTGTCTCCGGCGTGCATGTGAGCGCGGATATGAACTTCGTGTAGACCATGCGCACCGACTTTGCCTCACCACTGATGAAGCGCTGCGTCACATCCTGCGCCAGTTTCTTCGCATGCTCATATGTAGGCTTATCGCTGAAGCCCGTATATGTGCTAGCTATATCGAAATCACGTGCGTGGTAATGCTCCACGCCCTTCTGGCCCGACAGCACGAGCCTCGTATTGGACTTCTCTCCCATCTGGCGTGCGGCTTCCTTGAACACATTGCTGGAATACGCACCAGCCAGTCCCTTGTCGGCTGCGACGATCAGGAAGATATCCTTTCCCGTATCGTGAACCTCCAAGAGTGGATTGGAAAAGTCCGCTGCTCCTGCTGCTACATCGGATACGACCTGCCGTACCTTATCTGCATATGGACGGTTCTTTACGGCCTTTTCCTTTGCACGGCGCAGGCGTGATGTCGCTACCATGTTCATGGCGCTGGTGATCTGCTGGATACTGGTTACACTCTTGATCCGGCGGCGTATGTCTTGCAAACTGGCCAAATATAATCACCTCGTTCGTCACGCCATCTTATAAGATATAGTTTCCTTGAATTCCTCTATGCTCTTTCTGATATGTCCTTCAAGCTCATCATCAAGCTTCTTCTTCTTGAGGATCTCCTGCCCGACTTCCGGATGGTTAGCATGCATGAAAGTCAAAAAGTCCGACTGGAACTTAACGACCTTGTCAACAGGAATATCCGCAAGGAAGCCCTTGACTGCAGTGAAAATGACCATGACCTGGTCTTCGACTGCCAGCGGCGAGTACTGAGGCTGCTTCAGCGTCTCTACCATACGCGCGCCGCGATCGAGCTGCTCCTTCGTGGACTTGTCAAGGTCAGAGCCGAACTTCGAGAATGCTGCCAGCTCACGGTACTGTGCAAGGTCGAGTCTCATGGAGCCAGCGACCTGCTTCATAGCCTTGATCTGTGCTGCACCACCGACACGGGATACTGAAAGACCGACATCGACTGCCGGACGGTTTCCAGAATAGAACTGATCCGTGTTCAGCATGATCTGACCATCTGTGATAGAGATGACGTTCGTCGGTATGTATGCCGAAACGTCTCCTGCCAATGTCTCGATGATAGGCAGTGCCGTTATCGAGCCGCCGCCGAGCTCATCATTCAGCTTAACAGCACGCTCGAGCAGACGGGAATGCAAATAGAAAACATCACCCGGATATGCCTCACGTCCTGGCGGACGACGAAGCAGCAGGGACATGGAGCGGTATGCAGCAGCGTGCTTCGTAAGGTCATCATACACGCAGAGGCAGTGACCACCATGACCATTCTCGTCCTTCTTGAACATAAAATACTCTGCAATCGCGCAGCCTGCATACGGTGCAAGGTACTGCAACGGTGCTGAGTCAGAAGCCGAAGCCACGACGATGATGGAATACTCCATAGCACCGTGATCCTCCAGGGTCTTCACGACCTGCGCGATAGTCGAAGCCTTCTGGCCGATTGCGACGTAAACGCAGATGCAGTTCTGCCCCTTCTGGTTGATGATGGTATCGACAGCGATTGCCGTCTTGCCGATACCGCGGTCGCCGATGATGAGCTCGCGCTGTCCGCGGCCGATCGGAACCATGCCATCAATAGCCTTGATACCTGTCTGCAGTGGCTCAGTAACCGGCTGGCGGTCTGCAATACCAGGAGCCTTGAACTCGACAGGACGCGTCTGGGTCGTCTTGATCTCGCCCTTGCCGTCGATCGGACGACCGAGCGCATCGACCACGCGACCGATCATAGCTTCGCCTACCGGCACCTCTATGATACGCCCTGTGCGCTTTACAGTCGTGCCTTCTTTAATTTCCGTCTCGCCGCCGAATACGACCGCGCCGACGTCGTCCTGCTCCAGGTTCTGGACCAGGCCATATATATCATTTCCGAAATCGAGCAGCTCGCCTTCCATCGCCTTCGAGAGGCCGTGGACATGGGCGATGCCGTCGCCGATCTCAATAACCGTGCCAACATCATCAACATTCAGATCCTGACCGTAGTTCTTGATTTGATCCTTGATGATGGCGGTTATTTCCTCAGGTTTCATCTTCATATTATGCTGTCACCCCGTTATCCATCATTTAGCCATCAATTCCGAACGAAGCGCCCTCAGGCTGCCGCGCAGACTGCCGTCTATACGGCGGTCTCCGACCTGTACGATAACGCCGCCGAGGATATCACGATCCTCATGCGCGCGTATCTGCACTTCATGTCCAGTGACGTCTTCAAGCTTCTTCTTGATCTTCCCGGCCTCGTCTGCCGTAAGCGGCAATGCCGTCGTGACGTCCGCGATAAAGATGCCGAGTGCATCATTTGCAAGTGCATGATACTGGTCATCGATAGCCGGTATCAGCTCCATGCGGTGCTTATCAGTCAGAAGCTGTATGAAGTTGTACACGTCGGTTGAAAGTTCTCCCTTGAACGCCTTTTCGATGACTGTCTTCTTCGCTGTAGTTTCCACCTGCGGGTTCGTCATGAAAAGTGAAAGCTCCGGCTCAGTGATGAACACATGCGTGATATTGCTGAGCTCATCGCCGTACTCTTTCAGCTTTCCTTCGTCCCTGGCAATCTCGAAAATGGCGCGCGAGTACTTCCTCGCAAGCTGCAGATTCAGCATGTCAGATCACCAATCTTGTCTTTGTCGAGCTTTTCGACGAAATCCGTTACAATCTTCTCATTCGACTTCTCGTCGATCTGGGCGCCAATGACCTTGCTGGCAGCGAGCAGTGACAATGTGACGATCTCACTCTTGATCTGCTCCTGCGCGCGTTCACGGTCACGTGCGATTTCCGCTTTTGCCGCCGTCCTCATACGCTCAATCTCGTGCTTCGTCTGCTGTATGCTGTCCTCACGCTCCTGCTGGGCACGCTTGTTAGCATTATCGATGATCTCCTGCGCCTTTATGCGTGCAGAAGCAAGCTGCTCCTTGTACTCTGCAAGTGTCTTATCAGCCTCGGCTGCCTCAGCATCTGCCTTATCAAGACTCTCCTGTATGCGGTCCTGACGTGCCTTGAGCATGCGCACGACCGGCTTATAGGCAAGCTTCTTCAGGATGAAAACGAGAATCAGGAAGTTGAGGATCTGCGCAATAAGTGTCGAATTAATCGTTATCAATGCAATGTCCCTCCCTTATTGCCTATCGGTCCTCCATCAGAGCAGCGGGTTTGCATAGAGCATGATCAGGGCGATAACGACGCCGATGATACACATAGCCTCGATCAAGCCGACAGAGATAAGTGTGTTCGTGAAGAGCGTGTTCTTTGCCTCTGGCTGACGGGTGATGCCGTCAATGAAATGGCTCGTAACGAGACCATCACCAAGAGCAGCACCGATTGCTGCAAGACCCATCGTAATACCTGCGCCAACGAGTGCTGCGGCGACCATGATTGCATGTTCCATGAAAAATTTCCTCCTCAAATATGTAATGATTACTCTTCTTCCTCAGGCGTCTTCATAGATATCGAGAAATACGCCGTTGAAAGCATCGTGAAAACGAAAGCCTGGATGCATCCGATAAAGATACTGAATGCCAGCCAGCATACGCTCGGTATGATCCACCATTTAGCGATCTCCAAAAGGATGATGATGAGGATCTCACCGGCAAGGATGTTACCGAAAAGACGGAAGGCGAGCGTTATCGGCTTCGCAATCTCTTCGATGACGTTGATGACCACGAACACAGGCGTCGGCTTGAAGAAATGCCCGATATACTCGAGCCCCCTCCGCTGAAGTCCGAGCGCATGGACCATCACGATGACAAGGAGCGCAAGCCCCAATGTGGTGTTCAGGTCATTCGTAGGCGACGCAAGCGTCGGCACAAGTCCTATCAGATTCGACACCAGAAGAAACAGGAAAAGCGACACGATGAACGGTGCAAGCAGCTGACGGTTCTTCTTACCCATCATGCCATCCATCTGTCCATGCAGTCCCGTGATCGCGATCTCTAGCACATTCTGCCAGCCGGTAGGAACCATCTTCAGATTCCTCGTGGCAAGCCATGCTATGAGAATGACGATTGCCATCACGAGCCACGTCATCTCCAATGTCTCGATGTTGAAATTCAGACCCAGGCTCTCAACTTGCATGACCTCGCGAACACCGATTTCATGCATATTAATACCTCCTTGAA
Source organism: uncultured Veillonellaceae bacterium (assembly GCA_900315615.1). Taxonomy (GTDB): domain Bacteria; phylum Bacillota; class Negativicutes; order Selenomonadales; family Selenomonadaceae; genus RUG114. Next base: position 5,775 of record OMZT01000151.1, read on the forward strand.
ACAATACGGATCATAAAACCTTACCCGCACCCCCCCTGGTGTGAGAATCCGGTCAAAAAGACGCCTGTCAGCGTCCTTTTTCCCTCCCATTCCAATCATCGCTCCGGCTAAGCTGCACAAGCTGCCACATGATCAGCACATAAGCTGTGCCAAACCCTCCCGCCAAAGTCCATATGACCGTCCCGCCGAGCCGCGCTGCTGCACCAAACACCACGATAATCAGCAAGAATCGGACAATCGTGGAAATGACCATGCTTTTCTTCGCAGCGCGAGGATCCATATCCCCGCTCTTCCAGATACGCATGAATGCAGACATAAAGCTCGCGGAGCACGTCAAGATTCCCGCGATAAACGCAACTGCCAGCATAGCGTTTTCCAAAGAGGCAAACACACACACCGATACAGCCGCTATCAACGCGAGGAGCCTGGCAAGGCGCCCGGATGCTTTCTTGAAACGGATATACTTATTACTATCCATTCTTCCTCCTTCGACAGCGGACTTTCTTTTCCTTCATGATTTTTTAAGATTTTACAATGTTTTTGTCTTTTTTGGGCTTATTGTTTCAGATTCATAAATATTTATTATTCCTTTATAATATTAACATATGAAACAAGAGCATAAAAAAAGGGCCGCCATCTGGGCCCTTCAATATATTCTTCTTATGCGTTCCAGTAAAGCATCGCATTCTGCATGAGGCCATCGTTATTATCGGATGCCTCAGCGTCTGGAAGCCACTCCTCAGAGAAAAGTGGCCTGCCTTCGACAAGCTTATCGACGGTATCGCGTACCTTCTCGACGTCATCATCGGTCTGATGCGAACGCAGGAAATTTCCAAGCACCCTGCCGAGGCGCTGCATCTCCTTCTCCTTCAATGAACGCGTGGTCGGATCCAGCGCCGAAAGCCTCAGTATCGGGAATGAAAGCGTACCTGCGGTCATGAAGGACTCCTCTTTCACCATGAGTCCCGCTTCTGCGAGCCTCGCGGATGTGCCCCCGCCACTCTCATGCAGCCTTGCAAGCACCAGGTGATTCTCAGTCGGACCAGCAAGCGTATGAGCGCCAGCCTCATGAAGCCCCTGCTCAAGCGCCTTAGCATTCTTTATCGTCTGCTCTGCATAGTCATGATACTCTTCCGTGCACGCCTCATGGAACGTCATCGCTAAAGCGGCCAGCACGTTCTTCTTCAAAGACACATGCCCCGTGTTTATTACGGCCTGATCCATCAGCTCTGCGAGCTTGTCCGTCGTCAGCACGATACCATTCTGAGGGCCGTGGAGCGCGTCACTCGGCGCGAATGTCACGACATCGGCGTACGGGACAGGACTTGGCACAAGCCCGGCAGCGACAAGGCCGGCATTCTGTCCGAGGTCGCACCAGAGCATCGCATGTACGCTCTTCGCAATCTCTGCCATGCGCTCGTAGTCCATATTACGAGGCAGGCTTACAGGAGAGCAGATGATGATACGCGGATTCTTCTCCTCTGCAATCCTCGCTACATGATCATAATCAATCTCAAGAGTATCCGCCTCTACGCCAAATTTCGTGAAATGATATGTAGCGCGCTCGCCCCTGCAGTATTCCTTCTTGCGTAGATTGAACGAAAGTATCTCATCGCCCGGCCTTGCCAACGCGAAAAACACGACGCGCGCAGCAGATGCAGCACTGCCTATGCGGACGATTGCATGCTCGGCACCGAAGAGCTTCGCAGCGCGCTTCGCCGCCATGTCCTCGAGATGGCTGATCTTGCCGGCACGATGATAATCAATAATATCATTGTTCAGCAAGCTGCCCTTGAGATAAGCCGAAAAAGGCGATACTGCATTCTCTGTAGGTATCAGCGACAACGTATCATGCTGACGCTTGCTGGAGCGCTCCAGATAAGCAGAAAGCTCGGGGTCGAATGCGTCAAGGCGACGGAGGAGTGTCTTTGTATCCAACAGTGATCATCCTTTCTCATTTGATGCCGGTCAACAGGTAGAACCCAATGCAGAGGAACGGCACGGTGAATTTCATAAGAAGAAGAACAAGCACATCATAATATGCCTGCTTATGTGTAAGCCCGCAAATCGCAAGCAGCGTGACGAATGCGCCAGCATGTGGTACCGGATCCACGCCAACGGATGCGATAGAAACGATACGATGGAGCACATCTAGTGGTATCCCTGCTGAAGCAGCCATCTGCGCCCACTGGTCTGCAAACGTCGCAAGTGCTATGGTAAGACCGCCTGAAGCCGACCCCGTGATACCGCACATGATATTCGTAGCCAGCACAGAGGACACCAACGGCCCTGCCGAATCTCCAAGCGACAGCAGTCCGTCTTTTATAGGCTCAAACCCCGGCATAGCGACGAGCACGCAGCCAAAGGCATATCCAGAAGCGACATTGAGAGCCGCAGAGCCTGAAGACACCGCCGCAAAATTGATCGGCTTCATGAAGCCATCCATAAGCATAAAACGTTTTCTTCCAATCCATGCCGCAGCGATGCTGCTCACGATAAGGGCTATACTGATAGACCATATCGCGGACACCTTGCCAACACTCGCCGCTATAAGCGATAAATTGAATGATTTAAATGACTCGAGTACATCACTGCCCCAATGGAATCCCCAATCCCAGTTGAAAGGATTAGACAGCGCGACGTTGAGGAGCACCACCATAAAGAGAGGCACCATCGCGAACTTCCATGAAAGCCTGATCTTCTGCTGCTTCTGTACCTTCTCAGCAGCACCGTATCCATAACCTTGCGCCTTCAGCTTCTTTGCACGGTAAGAGAGCCAGCCCCAGCCCATAGCAAGGAAGATCAGCGCGCCAAAGATGCCTATGCCAGGGGCCGCCCATGTAGACGTCCCGAAGTATGAAGCCGGTATGATATTCTGTATCTGTGGCGTACCAGGCAGCGCAACCATCGCGAACGAAAAGATACCCATCCACAACGCAGCCGGCAAGAGGCGCTTCGGGATATCCGCCTGACGGAAAATATAAGATCCGAACGGATACATGACAAAGGCGACGACGAACACACTGAGTCCGCCGTATGTCAATGCACCGCAGCCAAGAATGACCGCGAGTATGGCCCTTTTCTCACCAAGCACACCAACGATCTTAGCAGCAACTGCAGAAGCAAGTCCACCACTTTCCATCAGCTTTGCGAAGATCGCACCAAAAAGAAATATCGGATAGTATGTCTTCAGATATTCTGCAAGCCTTGTCATATAAAGCTCACTGAATACCGGCAGTCCTGCATGCTGACTGCCGATAGCTGCAACAACTGCAAAAAGCGGTGCCGCAAGGATAATAGACATGCCGCGGTAAGCGCAGACCATCAGGCCTATGAGCGCGGCTGCCATTGCTATGGTTGCCAAGAATTAAACCTCCCGTCAATATAATCAAAACATTGATAAAACAACATCAACAAATCATCATACTTACCAATTATATCACAAAAAAAGTCATACGCAAGCGTCACATAAAATTGCGCACAAAAAAACCTTCCAATACGGAAGGCTGAATTTCAATGGTGCGGTTGATGGGACTTGAACCCATATGTCTTGTGGACACTACCCCCTCAAAGTAGCGCGTCTGCCAATTCCGCCACAACCGCGAATATGAAATTATATATGGTGCGGTTGATGGGACTTGAACCCATATGCCTTGTGGGCACTACCCCCTCAAAGTAGCGCGTCTGCCAATTCCGCCACAACCGCATATATTCAACTGGTGCGGCCAAGAGGACTTGAACCTCCATGATGTTGCCATCACTAGCTCCTGAAGCTAGCGCGTCTGCCAATTTCGCCATGGCCGCATATGAAAGAATTGCCTGGTGGTGCCGAGGACCGGAATCGAACCGGTACGGTTGTTTCCAACCGCGGGATTTTAAGTCCCGTGCGTCTGCCAGTTTCGCCACCCCGGCAGGATAATCAAATGGAGCGGGTGA
>OMZT01000150.1 GCA_900315615.1 uncultured Veillonellaceae bacterium
AGCCATGTGGAGTGCGTAGCATTGATGACAAGAGAAAAGTAAAAGAAGGGGCGAAACGCTGTAAATCAGAGATTCACACGTCTAAGAATGACTTAGACATGTGAATCTCTGATTTTTTATTTAGGAAACATAGAGTCATGAGGGAATTCGGAAATCGAAGCAAGAGCTTTGATAATGGCCTACCGCGACAAGACTTTTGATATTATGATGATAGGGATTGCTAAGTAGGCATGTTCAGGTCGGATGTTTTCCAACTGGCCCAGCGATCATAGGTGCGGTGTTTTCGTTTATTGAAGTACACCGATATGATATAATAGGCCTATAAGAACGATGATTAGCGTAGTAAAGGAATGGTGCTCCGTGGCCGTACCGAAATATAATGAACTCATGCCGTATGTCATCCAGGCTCTGGGTGATGGGAATATCCATACCATAAAAGAACTCGAGGCTTTTTGTGTCGATGCTTTGCAACTATCGGTTGAGGATCGACAAGAACTGTTGCCAAGTGGTCGACAAACGGCACTCATCAATAGATTAAACTGGGCAAAAACGTACTTGCAAAAGGCGGGATTAGTTGTTACACCCAAAAGGGGTAATCATCAGCTGACCGATCTTGGTAAGAAAGCTTTCGCCGATGGTCCTGAAAAAGTAACATTAAACTATTTGAAGCAATTTGATTCTTATAATGAATTCGTGGCGATAAAGAAAGAAGATGGAAAAATAGTCTCTGCCGTAGAAGAGGTAGAGACGAAAAGCCCACAGGACATGCTCGATGAAGCCATCAGTCAGATGAATGCTAGTTTAGCAGACGATTTGATGACTGAAATCATGAAGATATCGTCGTACGAGTTTGAACGTCTCGTTGTTAGGCTTCTTCTTAAGATGGGGTATGGTACGTTGCAGCTAAATAAAGAAGCCGTTACGCAGAAAACGAATGATGAGGGGATTGATGGCATCGTTACAGCGGATAAGTTCTCTATATTCAGGCAAAACAATGGAAAAAAGACTCAACTGTATCACGCCCAGAAGTACAAAAATTCCTTGGTGCCTTGGTTAGTAAGGGGGCATCGAAAGGTTTGTTCATCACGACATCCACATTTACAAAAGGCGCTATTGATTGTGCAAAAGAGGTTAAACCGCAAAAAGTCGTTCTCGTAGACGGCGAGCAGTTGGCTAAGCTCATGATTGAATACAACCTTGGTGTCTCGACCGTGGAGACCTATGAAGTCAAGCGCGTGGATTACGATTTCTTCAATGAAGATGTATGAATACCAGCAACAGCCTGTACATCATTGTGATGAAGCAGGCCGTTAAGGTTATCGTAGTGCATGTAAAAACGAAATTAGCGTAAAATAAGAAAGCCGGTATGGGGCGGATAGGAATGATACGTTCCACTTAGTAGGAGCTTGATTTTTCATTGTCCTATTTATGGGGAACATATCAAACATCTCCGTCGGCAGGAAGCAGTTTTCGTTTCAGGAGAAGATTACAGGAGGTGGCTTCTATGCGCATCGCGACGTGGAACGTAGAGCGTTTATCTCCTCAGAAGCACCTGCCAGGCATTCTGGAAGAGCTGTGGCGCGTGGATGCGGACATCCTCGTGCTGACGGAGACGGATCGGCGGATTCAGCCGAATTACCCGTATGCATATTATACGCCACTGTTGGCTGAAACTGTGGATGGAGATTACTATCGTCCAATGGAGAATCGCGTGTCCATCTTTGCAAAATATCCAGCCACTCGTCAGTATCCCGTTGCGGATGCAAATACGTCTATCTGCGTCGGGCTCGATACGGAGTGCGGACCGCTCGTGGTTTATGGGACGATTTTCGGGATTCATGGAAATCGCAGGCCGTCGTTTCGTCAAGACATCCAATCGCAGCTGGAGGATGTGCGCCGTTTGGTGGCGTGCGGTCATGCGATATGCCTCTGTGGGGACTTCAACTGCAGTTTTTCTGATAACTACTATTTCACGAACTGGGCTCGAGAGACGTTGACGGAGGCCTTTGCCGCGTGCAACTTAGAGCTCGTGACGGGCGGGCATCCGGAGTGCATCGACCATATCGCACTTTCGCGGAATTTCCTGCGAGAGCGCGAGGCAGCCGTGCTGGAGTGGAATCTCGACAAGACGCTTTCCGACCATAAGGGCATCTGCATCGACATTTAGATCCTGTCGCTGGTGCAACATGGCTTATGCAGGGTCTGTGGTGGAATAGAGCTGAATCCGAAGGCGTTGGCATCGAGGAGTCATAGATACAATATTGTGGATATGATGGATATGCCTGTCAACGCTCCTGGATGAGATCGATGATCAGCGAGGTAGATCCCTGGCGGTGCTGGTACAAGAATACCTGAAGCGTATGACCGATGTGGGCGTAGGCTATCTTTCTCTTTCCCAGAAAACGGAGACGCTTTCTGGCGGTGAAGCGAAGAGCTTGAGGATTGCAGCCAATCTTTTCGCCGTTGAGAAGGGATTTGTGCAGGCATGGTGTGCGCCAAGGTCGGTGCGCCGGAGAGTCATCGCGGCTGTCTGATGGAGAAGATGCTTTAAACTGGTGAAGTGCAGTGAGATGTTGTCTTTAGGATTCGCTGCTGGCTGACTGAGGACGGATTCTCAGAGCTATGCATATGTTTTGTAGCCATTATACCCAGGGATGATTATAGTGCTGTAATTAGTAGGTGAGCAGATGGCGGCTTGGTTGGGCAGCGAATAGGAATGGAGGCAGTGTGATGGATAGGCGGCGGTTTATTTTTGGCGGTCTGGCGGCGCTGGGTGCGGTGGCGCTCGGCGGCTTCGGGTTCGTGCATACGGCACGGTTCGGGCGAGCGCCACAGGGCGAGCGGCTGCGGCGCATCGAGGCCTCGCCGCATTACCA
>OMZT01000183.1 GCA_900315615.1 uncultured Veillonellaceae bacterium
CCTTCCTCCATCATTTGCCTAGTACCCCAATATCTAAGGCATCGAGTCCTGACAGGAAGCCACGTATCTCCTTTGCGATCGTCGCACAGCCGCCCTGTTCTTTGCTTTCGATATTCAGCGGCATCACAGGATCATGCAGCGACATCCTGAGCAGTGCCCAGCCATTTGGGAAGACGAGCCTTACGCCTTCATACGAAGGCTCTGCAGCACTGATTCCCTTCTTTGCTGCACGTGACCTGTACGTATCGAGCACCCTTGCCCCATATGCCTGAACATCATCGACACCGGAGATCGTCATACGGTATTCGCGGCTCTCTGCCGGGTGGCCGAGCTTGCCTATGAGCGCCCCTATATTTACGCCAGCGATTCGTGCCTTAGCTGCCGCTATCAGAATCTTTACTGCAAGGTATGCTCCATCGTCAAGGTAGAAATTTTCCTTGAGTGCACCATGTCCAGATGTCTCTATGGCAAGTGGTGAAGTCTCTCCTTTGTGATTCAGTTCTATGCATTTATCGATAACGTTACGATATCCCCTCTTATAGCGAAGATGCTTGAAGCCTAACGCATGTTCAAGGAATACGGTCAGTTCATCGCTTGTCACCGAATCCGTCACGATCGTACTTCCAGGATACTCTGGCGCGATGATTGCTGCTATCATTGCTATCAAAGAATTGCGGCTGAGCTCCTCGCCGCTTGAAAGCACAGCTCCCATACGGTCTACATCCGTATCAAAGATTAGTCCCAGGTCTGCATGACTGCTGAGCACGGCATTCTTTATGGATGCCATGGCCTGCTTGTTTTCCGGATTTGGTATATGATTAGGGAACATGCCATCTGGTTCAAGATAGACGCTCCCAGATATGTCTGCACCGAGCGGTTCGAGAACCTTAGTAGCAAAGAATCCCCCATTTCCGTTACCCGCATCGACAACGACATGCATACCAGAAAGAGGCTTCTCTTCTGGAGATTTTTTCAGTCCTTCGGACACCTTTTCACGCAGAAATGCAGAGTAGCGCGTAATCAGGTCATATTTCTCCACATCAGAGGTATTGCCATGATCTGCCATGTGGCATGCGGCCGCCTCAAGTATCCTTTTCACATCGCTCTTCTCAGCACCACCATCTTTGGTAAAGAACTTCATTCCGTTGCGGTTATATGGAAGGTGGCTGGCTGTCAGCATGATTGCGCCGTCTGCCTTAATCTCATCAAAGACCGTAGTCATGAACATAGCCGGTGTCGATGCGAGTCCACAATCTATGACCCTTGCGCCACGCGACGTGAGTCCGCCGATTGCCGCCTTTTTTAGTTCAGGACCAGAGACGCGGGAGTCCCGCCCTATCGTCACCTTCATGTCAGATGCAGGTCGGCCTGTCTTCTTTTCCAGGAAGTCAATGAAGCCCATTGCAATACGGCATACGGCCTCAGGTGTAAGGTTCACAGGCTCATCTGCTACTCCTGCTACAGCGACACCACGTACATCGCTGCCATTCTGTAAACGCAATAACCCTTTCTCTGTTGCAGCCATTTCTAATCCCCCTTGTCTATAGATACACAAATCATATGATTATTCACATATAAATACCGCTTCATCAGCTGCCAAAGCATTCATTCTCAGCAGCGATACAAAGCATGTGATAAACAGGTAGATGCAGCTCCTGTATGCGATATGTCTCATCATCGGGTACACATACCGAGACATCAGCTATGCCTTTAAGCCGCCCTCCCGATCTGCCCGTAAGCACCAATGTCCTCACGCCAATGGCATGTGCGGTCTCAACTGCGTATACGACATTACTGGAATTGCCGGACGTGCTTATACCGATGAGTAAATCCCCCTGGCGTCCCAGTCCAAGAACCTGCTGTGCGAAAACGAGATCAGGTGCCTGGTCATTTGAAAAAGCAGTCGTAAGTGCTGTCTCGTTCACGAGTGACACTGCCGGCAATGCCATCTGAAGATTATCGGCGATGTAATCAGCATGCTCCGGCGAGACGGCCTCAAGCTTTTCGCGCATCTCCTGCGTCAATCTTCTCGGCATGAGGAAGCCTTTCATAAGCTCCCCGACGATATGCTCCGCATCAGAGGCAGATCCGCCATTGCCACAGGTGAGTATACGACCTCCACTATGATAGCATAAGCAGATTTCCTTCACCGCTAGCACGAGATCGCTACGGCACTCTTTGAGGACAGGGTATCTCGCTATAAGCGTATCTACCGCAGCGAGCGTGCTCTGCTTAACCTGATAATACATCATCATACCCCCAGTAAAGCAATGAAGGCAGGGCTTTCGCCCTGCCCTATCGCCCGATTACATCGACCTATATCTATCTGCCGTGCTGCGCGCGTCATATCTGCGCTCGCCCGCAGCTTCATAATGCTCATTCTCTCCAGATGGTGGCTTGATATCTATGATCTTCCCTTTACGAGGAACGTCCCTGTACGTCTCCGCTCTGTACATATCCTCATAGCGCGTCTCTTTCTTCCCGCGTCCGCTGAATTTTCTCCACGCCCAGCGTACAGCGATGAAGAGCATTGCCAGTATCGCTACGTTCGCAACGAGTCCCAATATATCTGCCATAAGGCTGCCGAATCCGAATCCGAACATATTCGCCAGCATGCTGCCGAGCATCATGCCACCAGCCAGGAGACCAATGTTACGGAGCGTACCGCCCCAACCAGAGCCGGCGGTTCGAGCCGAAGGCTTACTATTCGCGGCTGACGGTGCCGTACTATTATATTCCTTTGCGCTCTTTGACGGAGCATACTCCTGATTTGGACGCTTTGCTCCGGCATCCGGACGCGCTTCCGTCTTTGGTGCTGCCTTTGGTGGAGCCATACGGGTTCCGCCGCCAATCCTCGCACCGCCACGCGCCGCATACGCACTGTTCATCCCTATATTCAGTGACATCGGTCCGATTTCAACGGGCTTCACGTCATTAGCGCCATCAAAGCCATGCAGTCCATGCCAGCCGTCCCAGCTGCCAGACCCGCCTTCTGGTGCGACCCCGAACGTAACAGGCCCAAATGCGAGTGCTCCTGCCAGAATCAACGAAGCTGCTTTCTTCAATCTCATCGGTCAGTCCTCCTTAAATGCTTTTATATCGTCTGAGAATGCATATATCTCGCCTACTGTATCGCGCTCCCCGGAAAGATACCTATCAATGTCATCAACGTCTATGTACAATTTGCAGTCCAAATCAAGATAGCCCTGCTCTGTGCCATGACTCAGATCTCTGACAGCCATGAGCTGCTCACGCAGTTTCAGCAGTTCGCTGCGCGTAGCATGGATATCAAGCTTCACGAGCGGGGTACCATATTCTCTTACGACCTCGTCCATCGTCATTCTTTGTGACATGGGTATCTTCACTTCCTTCTCTTCACGACTTCTTCTGAGCGGCATCGCGCTCAAGGATACCTGACAGCTCACGGAGCAGCCTTAGATGAGTCTCATAATCTAGATCATTAGAGTCGATCCTCATCCTCTTTTTCAATGCCTCTATCTGCATAGAAACTGATTTCCTGACCTCCGCTGAAAGTGCCATGCTGCACCCCCTAAAAAGCAAATAGCCTATCCTCTACATATTGTACAACATAACGCTATTTTTTGCAACCTGTGGTATGATGCCTAAGTCCACTCCAGTCCTTGGCATAGTATCCATCATTCTTTAGGCGTAAGTATGCCGTTTTGATATGCAAGCAAAAGATTATATAAGTCCGTTATCTGCTCCTGTATCTTTTGTCCCTCATCCGTATCTGCAACCGTAGAGCGATAGACTTGCAGATCGACCTGCTTGCTCACGGATTCTATATCATGATTCTCCCTCAGAGCCTCTCTTACATCCGCTACCTTCTGGTGCTCAAGCAGCCTGAACCCACGCGAATTCGAGATCAGCGTATAACCGGATATGCCCGTCTTCTTATGATACGCCTTGGCAAAACCGCCGTCTATGATTATGGCTTTGCCATCGGCCTTTACAGGGCTCTCTCCCTTCTTGACCTTTACTGGCACATGTCCATTTATGATATGTCCACGATTCCTGGGAAGGTCGAACTCTGCCAGTATCTTCTCGCAGATCTTGGGATCGTCTATAAGCTTATAGTATGGATCTGATGGCTCTTTCCATGTGCTCTCATCGTCGAGGATAGCACGCTCAAATGTCTTGAACTCGCGCCCGGACAACGGAGACAGCCTGCCACACCACAGGAAATACATGAAATCTATATCAGACTGATCCCTATATGCCCATGCCCTGCGCGCCCTGCGGTCCACATAGTCTAAGTACGACCTGCCGCTGTACTCAGTGCCATCAAAAACGATCTTGCGGAATGAGCCATCCTCGTTCATAGGCACGCAGCCATGGAAGAGCAGGTTCCCGTTGCAGCGCGTATATGCCGCTCCTTTCTTGAAAAGGAATTCGACATGCTTCTGCAGCGTTTCGCTCTCAGTAAACGACCTTACCAGGTCATCCATAATCGCGCGTTCTTCATTTGTGACCTCGTATGGATCCTTCGGGTCATCTATTGTCGGGAAGTATGCGTTTTCGAGCTCATATGTTTTCCCGTTGAGTGTCATGCGCGATGACGCATAATCTATGTTATCGAGGAGCAGCCGGCTATCCATCTTGAAATCAGGATTGCGCCGTATAAGTGCCCCCTCCAGCTTGAACATCAACATAAGCATTGCACGCTCAGACGCCTTCAGCGGATTCGCATCCGGATAGATATGCGCAGCGAAAAGTGACAATGGCCGCAGGCTTATGCCATATCCCCTCTCAAGCACATCCGTATTGCTATAGCGCAAGCTGTTCCTGACGACTGCCGCTATGCACGGCTCGCTGCCCATCGCTGCGCCCATCCAAAGCACATCGTGATTACCCCACTGTATATCGAGGTTATGATAATCCATTAGCACATTCAATATGGCGTCAGGTCTGTTGCCACGATCAAAGAAATCCCCGACTATATGAAGACGCGACACTGCAAGACGCTTCACGAGGACCGTGAACGCCTCGATGAAATCTGCGCCCCCATTTATCTCTACAATACTCTGCAGCATACGCTTATGGTATACGAACTGGGCATTATCGGCTTCTGGACGCGTATTCATCAGCTCTATGATAATAGACGCATATCTCTTCGGTATGAATTCATGCACCCTGGAGACTGGATATTTGAAGCTCATCAGCTTTGAAAGTTCAAGGAGACGTCCAAGATTACGCCTATACCATTCAGGTGTATCAAGCCTCTCTTCATGCATCTGCGCTATCTTTTCACGTGGATAATATATCAGCGTGCAAAAATTCGCCTTCTCCTCGTCGCTCATACGAGCACCGAATACGTATTCTACCTTCTCTTTTATGACGCCAGAGCAATTGTTCAGGATATGATAAAATGATGAATACTCACCATGCAGGTCACTCATGAAATGCTCTGCGCCCTTCGGCAGGTTCAATCTCGACTGCAGGTTTATAAGATCCTCATACACCGATTCCTTTGTCGGGTACTTTTCTGCATACAGGCGCAGCACCTTGTTGCGCGCACGCATGTCCATCTCCATCCGAAAGCCCTCCCATAGCCGGCATCACATAGCCGGCAGCAATGCACCTGCCGTAAATATCAGTAGTACTAAAAGTACCCCGAGTATATACTCAGTAAACGATCCAACCGTGAACAGCTTCCATCCCACACGCGAGCCAGGAGTCAGAAGCGGAACCTTACCGCACACAGAATCCTCCGCGATATGGCAAAGCGCACCGATAAAAACCCATGAGAAAAATTGCTGAAAATCAGATCCATTCCACGGCCATGCCGTGTATAGCAAAAACAGCAGGAAAACATATAGAAGCGGCCAATGAGAAAATCTCCTGTGGCGGCCACGCCAGGTCTTATAATCCATAGCTGCCAGAGGGTCACCCTCAATCCAGTCTGGAAGTACTGCCCCAGCCATCGCGCAGGCAGTAAGCATCACGCTGCCCGTAGACATATAGGCAAACGTCCCTGTCACCGCCTCATGCGTAATCCACTTCACGCCATTCCACCTGTTCTTTTCAGCATCATATCGGCAGACCATACTATAAAGATCCACCATCACGTTGACTCAGTATGCCTTCAATTATATCATTTTTATTGTTTTCTTTCAATCATACGCGCCTGTGTACGGTAAATATCATCCAGGGCTTTTTCACCACATGCAAATATGATAAAATAAAGACTATATGAGCTCAGGATGCTACGAGACGACATTACATATACAAAACACTGAAGGGAGATCACCTCATGGATGACTATACATGGGAAAGGCATATTCACGAACGGCGATATAACCGCCGCAAGAAAAGGCATAAAGAGCGCCTGATATTAGGTATTGCAGTCATATTGCTCTTCGTGCTCGGCACATGGACATGGTATTTCTTTTTCCATGCGCGCACGCCGGAATTCGCCCTTAGCGAGATACAATCGGCTATCAAGAACCGCGATGCGGAAACATTTTCCCGCTATGTGAATCTCCCACTCCTTACAGCAAAAGCATATGATGACCTGACAAATGACCTATTAGCATTCGATCCTTCGTTGACGCCACAGTCAAGAATCATGTATGAGAAATTCTACGTGCTGATACGCCCGCAGATGACAGCTGGGACCGCAGATATCATACAACGGCGTATAGATACAGGCGTATGGGAGCAACCCTCCGGTACTAATATACTCAAAGGGCAACAACTTGGCATAGATTTCTACCGCTTCATGATGATGACACAGCTTTGGGATACATCATTCGTCTCCATAGAAAGTATAGAGCGCGACGGGAGTATGGCCGTCGCCACGATTCACGTACGCAATGACGAAACCGGCATCGAATATGACCTTGAAGTGGATATGGAGAAGTCGGCTGATGGCAGGTGGCAAGCGGCCTATATACGTAACTACAGGGGATATCTCGACGCCTGCATACCCGTGCAGATCGCGGGTATGGAAGAATACGTAAAGAATACCGATGATCTCGTAAAGAGCTACAACATAAGTGCCAGGAAACAGAAAGCAAAGTTCGCTGCCATAACGAATACGACAAATGGTACATTGAGTAAATCGCAGATCAATGCAGTAGACCGTCTGCTTTCAAACGAGACGATACCAGGGCTCTTAGAGTATAAGGAAGAACTTGCGAAAGCCGATATCCCGCCCGGTGCCCACATCATTGCAGAGCTTCGGGCACAATCGATAGATACCACCATCGATGCATGGACACATTACCTTCGCGGATTGAAAACGGGGAACCAGGAGGAGCTCGAGACAGCAGAAACGCTCCATAAGCGCGAGCTCGAGCTGGATATGCGCATATCAGATATCATACACCGCGCAGCTGTGAGCAGAAATCTACCGAATATACCTTAAAAAAAAGTGAGACCGGCGTTGCCGCTGGTCTCACTTTTTTTATATAGCTTCAGTCTGCATCAGCTGCCTGAGCAGATGCCTTACGATGCCTGAACCGTAAATACATAATGGCTATGACAGCAACAAATACTACGATGAACACGATACTTGCACGATGGCCAAGCTGCATCAGCATCTGCCAG
>OMZT01000149.1 GCA_900315615.1 uncultured Veillonellaceae bacterium
CTCATCACGGGGCCGGATCACAGACGGCTGATACCTGCCAGCATACTTGCGGGTGCGTCGTTTCTCGTTCTTTGTGACATCATAGGCCGTATCATGATACCTGGCTCGGAGGTTCGTGCAGGTATCATGACGGCGTTCATAGGTACACCGTATTTCTTGTACCTGCTCAGGAAAAGGAGGAAATAAATGGATGCGATAATGACGGGCATAAGCTTCTTCCAAAAGGGCGGTATGGTCATGTATGTGCTGCTCTTGATATCGGTATTTGTCGTTGCGATTGCGATAGAGCGTGCAGCGTACTTTAGGGCGGCAGATTCTGGCAGGAGGTTTGCGCATGACTTTTACCTCGATATGGCAAATGAGAGATTTGAGGAAGCCGCGTCACTTGCAAAGTCAGCACATGGGGCACTTGCCAGCATACTCTTTGATGCATTGAAAAAGACACAAAAGGGTGAGAATGCTTCTTCGTTCATGGAGATACAGTCCGGCATAGAGCTCTCGAAGCTTCGCCGCCGCCTGTACTATCTCTCCGTGATCGTCACGATGGCACCACTTTTGGGGCTGCTCGGCACGATAAGCGGCATGATATCGGCTTTTAGCGTGTTCAACGTGCAGTCGGGTCAGGCATCGGCGATAACGGGCGGCGTCGGTGAGGCACTCATCGCTACGGCGATGGGACTTTGTGTCGCCATCATCGCGCTCTCCGTACATGCCTACTTTAGCCAGCGCGTCGAAAACATCGTGACGGATATGGAGCAATGCTTCTCCGTCGTCGAAGCATCGGCAGATAAGCTCAGCGATGGGCAGGTGAACTGACATGAGGCTTCGAGACAGGCGTGCCTTCGGGAAGCCGGAGATCATCATCATACCGATGATCGATATCATGTTTTTCCTGCTGGTATTCTTCATGATGTCGACGATCTATATGGTGAATCTGAAGACCGTTGACGTCGATATGCCACAGGCTGAGAGTGCAGAGACGCAGCTTAATGTGAACTATCTCGTGACGATGAAGTCCGATGGCTCGCTCTGGCTGGAGGATAAAGAGATAGATGAGAAGACGCTCTTAGCTCAGGCAAGGGAAGAAATGCGACGCAATCCGAAATTTGCCGTCGTTGTAAGAGCGGATCAAAACCTTGACTATGGCATGGTCGTCGGATTCCTCGACAAGCTGAAGGGTGCAGGTATCACGCATTTTGGGCTTGCAGCGGGCACCAAATGAGGTATGGCTATGATAGAAGAGCAAAGAAGGAAACTTTCGGCAACGGCCATATCGCTACTCGTACATGCCGTGATATTCGTCGTGGTATGTATGACCGGGCTGTTTGCGATGATGGAGACGAGGGCGGATGATGAGATATATGATGTCACGCTCTATGAAGCCCCATCAGCACCGAAGGGCGGCAGTGAGGCGGATGCAGCGTCACCAAAAGCTCCAGCGGCAAAAGCTGCGACGCCCACGATAGTCGTGCCGAAGGAGGCTGCGCTGCCGCAGATAGCAGAGGAATATACGAAGCAGCCAGAAAAGCAGAAAGAGTTCCGAAAGGCGCATGGCGTACCCGAGACCGTACCACAGGATACAGGATCGGGGCAGGGTGAATCCGCTACGGCCGCGGGAAGTGGCACGGGGGACTCGCCTGGCAATGGCGGCAGCGACTCAGGAGAAGGCTCTGGAGGAAACTCTGGAGGCGGCTCTGATGAGGGCAATATAGAGCCTGCACGTGATCAGGAGCTTGCACGCCAGCCCAAGACGAGGCCTCAGCTCCTGTCGGAAGCATCTCCCCAGTATCCACAGCGCCTCGCTGATGAGGGGATAGAAGGCAGCGTGCAGGTACGTATGATCGTATCCGCTAGCGGCAGCGTGGAGTCGGCAGAGGTCAGCTCAAGCTCCGGCTACAGGGCGATGGACAAGGCTGCAGTACAGGCCGCATATGGCTACAGCTTCAGCCCCGCGCTAAATGTATACGGTGAGCCTGTACGCTGTGCGGTGACGCGCACGGTAAGGTTCGTACTCAGATAAAAAGATAAAAGAGCGGCATATAGATCGCTTTATATATAAAAATGGAATGTATGCAGCAACCATGGAATATATTGTGTATTTATGTATGGAAGAAAGGAAGAGTAAGAAACATGAACAAAACGTATCTTTCCATGGCAGTTGCAGCCGCACTTGCGGCAGGAATGACACAGACGGCGTCTGCGCAGGTCGACACGTATGATATTGGTGATACCATCGTTACGGCGACGCGTACAGAGAGCAAGGACGTCGATACGCCGGCATCTACGGTAATCGTCACGGCGAAGGACATTCGTGAGAGCGGTGCGCTGAATGCAGCCGACGCCATAGCGAAGACACATGGAGTCATAGCGAGCACGTATGGCCCGCGCAGCGCAGCAATGGGCACGATGGAGAACGATATCAATATCCGTGGAGTCAAGGGCGGTGCGCTGCTCATGGTGAACGGCAACCCTGTATCATGGCGTGGTAAGACGACACTCGAGGAGATACCGGCGGATATCATCAGTCGTATCGAGATCGTCAAAGGCAACGGCTCCGTGCTTTATGGCAGTGAAGCCATGTCCGGTGTCGTGAACATCATCACGAAGAAGGGCGCGTCCAATACATTTGGCGCAGGTATCGGTGACTTCGGCCAAAGGAATTACCATGTAAATGCCGGCGATGATAGGTTCTCTGTACATTACAACTATGATAAGTGGGGAAAGCGCATCGGCGCAAAGCGCGTAGAAGATGCAAGGGGCACCGGCGCTACGCGTACGGACATCCATAACATCGAGAAGAACAGCTTTGGCGTCACCTATAGCTTCTCCGACAACCTCGATTTTCTCTATAATTACTTTGAGACGGAGGCAGACTTCAGAAATGTCGTGACGAAGGCAGGCGGAATCGCATCAGTAGGCGATCCGTATAACAACAGGAAATATACGACGAAGCGCAACGTCACACAGATGAACTATCATGACGCGAACTGGAAGGCCAGCCTTTACTGGAACACGGGCACGACAGAGTCCGAGGGTCATACCTACCTCAGCTCAAAGCTCAAGAAGGCATCGGATCCTCTCTATAATACGCGCGAGCGCAATACGACATACGGCCTCGATACGCAGCGTACGTGGCAGCTTGGCGAATTGACAAAGCTCATTGCCGGGTTCGATGCGGATCATGAGATATATAATTCGCTTTTGGCACATTCAACGAAGGCTTCAGAGAAATACAGCCGCAATATATGGGGCGCGTTCGTACAGGCAGAGCATATGCATGATGACCGCAACAAGACCATCATCGGAGCGCGTGAGACCTGGACGACGGGTGCTAATGAGGACTATAGCAACTTTAGCGCGTCAGGATCGTTCCTCCATAAGATGGATAAGGAGAACAACTGGTATGCTTCAATAGCTCAGTCGTTCATCATGCCTACATTTGCACAGATGTATGGCTCCAGCAATCAGGCGATACCGGCAAGAGACCTGAAGCCGCAGAAGGGCGTCAACTATGAGATCGGCTGGAAGCAGAACCACGGTGGTCATACATGGCGTGCGGCGATATTCCATATGGATATAGACGATAATATCTCTGCAAAATGGAATACGAGCAAGGATTTGTACACCTATACGAATGAAGACTTCCGCAATACCGGTATAGAGCTTTCATGCGATATAAAGGGCAGCAAGGCATTCAGCTACAATTACGGTATCACATGGCAGAATCCTGAAAGTAAGCTCGGAGGAAACCCATCGAACGTAAGGAATGGCCAGTGGGAGAGCAGCTTCGGTAAGATACAGCTGACTGGAGGCGTGACATATCGCAAGGCAAAGTGGGTGTCTGATCTTTCGGGATCCTATCTCGCAGATCGCGTGATGAGTCCTTCAAGTGCACATTCTTATAGCTGCAAGCCGTATTTCATCACCGCGTGGAACACGACGTATTCGCCAGATAAGAGCACGGATATCACGCTCACGATTGACAACGTACTGCATCGTAATGATGACTATGCGTCGCATACGAGTTCACAGTACCTCGTGTCACCTGCAAGCTATATGCTGAGCTTCAATCATAGGTTCTGATATCAGGCTAAAAAGTAAATTTTATAAGGCATTAGAGAGGACTGCTGTGAGTAGGCAGTCCTCTTTGTCGTCTAGCGTATCGGGGTAGACTTGTTTCATGAGGAAATGATTATATAGGACTGAAGTATAGAAATAAATAGGAAAAATAGCAGGAGAACACGTATATGATATAGAAAACAATAGAGAACGATATATAAACAAGATGGAGGCATAGCACTATGAAGAACACGATACGTTGGCAGCTCATCGTTGTGCTGTCAACTATTATTGTGATTTCACTGATATCCATAACGGCCTTCATGCAGTACTTTCAGGTAGATGATTATCAGCATAACGTACAGAAGACGGATGCGGCTTTTGCTGATACGATGGCACATAGCGTGACAGAGAGCCTGAGATACTATATGACAGTCAATGAAATGATCGCCTCACGAGAGAATCTGACGGAGATGTCAGAAAAAGAGCAGAGACAGTATCTTAGAAGGGCAACATCGCTGAGCTCGCGATATGAGCTGCTTGCGGTAGTGGACATGAACGGTATGCAAGTCGCGCGGTCATCGGGCGTGAATGGTGACCGCAGGGATCGTGACTGGTATAAGGCGTTTTCACTAACCCATCAGAACGGGATCAGCCCCGTCTACTACTCTGCAACGTCGCACAATCTCATCGTCACATTTACCTCGGCAGTGCGTGAAGAATCCCAGCTGAAGGGCATGCTGATGGCAGACCTTTCAGTGGAGAATATCATACGTTTCATTCAAAGAAGTGTTGAGAATGATTCAAGGAAGGTTCTCCTGCTCGATTCATCCGGTAAAGCGGTCGTCCATTTTGATGATGATACGTCAAGTGGGATGTACAACTATCGTACGATGGAGAAAACAGTTTACAACTGGGCTGCGAAGTCTGAGGGCACGGCAAAGTTCGTCAGGGAGTCATTTAATGTCTCCGCGTCCGAGAAGGATATACTAGACCGTGCGATGAACGGCGAATCCGGCTCTGGGCGGTTCAAAGACAGCAATAACAATAGCTATTTCTGCGTATATAGACCGGTAGGGCTGCCTACTTCGGACAAGCCGTGGACGATTATCGTCGTCAGAAGCTATGATGAGCTTTTGACACCGGCGATAGATGGTATCATGCGTGGTATAGTGGCATGCCTCTTTGTGATGGTATTTGCGGCAGTTTTCTGTGTGGCATACGCGAGACGTATCACGGATCCCATAGAGGCATTTGCAAAGGCAGCAGAGAAGCTCGGACAAGGTGACTATACCGTGCGCATGCGTGAGGATGGTATAGCACAAGAGCTCGTAAGCATTGCCGTCAACTTCAACAACATGGCTGGAAAGCTGAAGACGCTCGCGGCAGAGAAAGAAAAAGATGCAGAGCGCATAAGCGAGCTTGCATACCATGATAATCTCACGGGGCTATTGAACCGCACGTATTATATGGACTTCCTCACACGGCTGCTGCGTGATGCGGCGCGCGATGGGAGGCATGGTGTCTTGTTCTTCATCGATGTAGACCATTTCAAGTCGGTGAACGACAACTATGGACATGCCGCTGGCGATAAACTGCTCTGTGAGGTAGGGCATAGGCTTGTAACGGAGGCAGGGCGCAGAGACCTGGTATGCCGGTACGGAGGAGATGAATTCCTCGTCGTATTGCCGGGCGGCAATGAAATAGATGCAGAGGACTTCGCAAAAAGGGTTATCGCATCGCTCTCGCGGCCATTCATTATCGATGACATCACGGTGAATGTATCAGGCAGTGCGGGATGGGCTTACTACCCCGATGACGCGCTCGACCGCGATACGCTGCTTTCAAAGGCGGATGACGCACTGTACTATTCGAAGAACAATGGCAAGAACCGTGCGGTGCACTATGAGGCAGGCATGGAGAATGGTGAGCGCGAGAAGCGCTGAACCACATGTAGATCTGGCGGTAAAGATTCATATGGATAAAAACAGGGCTGCTCGTATGAGCAGCCCTGTTTAGGTGAAGGCCTGTATTACACTTTTGATGTGATACTTTGACCTTCGTATGTAATCGTGATGCTGCTATAGTCCGCAGCATTCGTTACGACGACTGGAGTTGTGATGTCATAGCCTGCATCCTTTATCAGGGACACATCGAATCCTATAAGCTTCTGTCCCTTCGATATCTTATCGCCCTGAGATACGAATGCGGTGAATCCTTTGCCACCGAGGTTTACGGTATCGAGTCCGATATGTATCAATATATCGACGCCGTCATCTGAGTGCAAGCCGATGGCATGCTTCGTGTCAGTGAGGGCGGATACCGTCCCATCAAATGGTGCTGTGATGATGCCGCCAGGCTCTCTGACCGCGCAGCCACGCCCCATCATTCCGCTTGAGAAGACGGGATCGTTCACCTCGCTTAGAGGTATGAGCTTGCCTGCTACAGGACTTTCAAGATGCAGTTCCTTCAACATGATTCACCCCTATGACTATTACTTCAGATCGACCTGTACGAGCAGCGGATCGTGGTCTGATACGCGATCGTCAGGCATGAATGGTGAGTTCACATGCACGATATCGAATGTGCAGTTCGGTACGAGATTATTTGATACGATGATATTATCGAGTATCTGATTGTTTCCATTGTAGAAATACGAGTAGCGGTCTGCTATATCGTGATGCCCCACGAGGTTCGTCATCGTCGTTCCTTCGAGAGCTTTGATGACAGGTGAGAATTCAAAGTCGTTGAAGTCGCCCATGAGCATGATGTTCTTGGCTTGATCCTGCTTGAGTCCTTCATCGACGAAATTCCTGATGTCTGCGGCGAGCTTCAGACGTTTTTCCTCTGAGCGGAGCTTTACGGGCTGGTGCTGTCCGTAGAGCGTATCATCACCGCGCTTTGAGTTCAGGTGGTTCGCTATGATCGTGAGATCCTTGCCATTGAACGTAAACTCTGCTGCGAGGGATTTTCTCGTATGCTCGAATATCGTGTTTGTCGGGTCTATGCGTCCAGGATTGAGCGTCAGATGTCCGCCCTGCCACTTCACAGCCTGCTTGGCCTTTCCCTCAGGTGCGCCAGATCTTAGCTGTACGCGCGATGGGTTGTAGAAGTATGCGACACGGATATTCGCACCCGGCTGTCCACCATCTGCACCATCCTCTGGGTTGATATTTATGAGCTTGTACTCTGGTCCTCCAGCCGCTTTCACGGCATCGATGAGGTACTGCCCGCTCTGGCTTGCATCCGTATTGCCCGTGTCATCCTTGCCGTCGTTGTCCTGCAGCTCCAGCACGGTGATGATGTCAGGATTGTGAAGGTCGTTTACTATCGACTTGCCGAGGCGGTCAACCTTTGCCTGGGACGTATGTGCCTTTGAGAAATTCTCGATATTGTAGGATGCGATAAGAAGCTTTGAAGGATCCGGCTGGATCGTGGTCTTGTCAAAGTCATGCGTCAGGCCGCCATCGATGATAGGTGGCATCTGATTCGTGAGCGTCATGACTTGATAGTTGCCGAATGCATAGCTTACGACACCTGTGATCGGCTTATCGAAATGGTCGCCAGCCTTGGCGCGGTACTGTTTGCCGCCATCGCCAGCCATATACACGCAGATATGCTCCGGGTGCATGTCATCTGCCGCTATAGAAAGCCCGCCACAGTTGTTGAACGGCCCTTCATGCGTGCCCGGGACGACCCAGAGGTCGGCATAACGCTGCGGTCCCAGCACCTTGGCATTCTCGATGCTGACGCGCATGCCTTCAAGCGACTCCCAGAAATCTATGGCGTCCTTTTCAGGGTTGAATACTTTCAGTCCGTCGCTGTCTATGACCTTGCGCGGTATCATGCGATCCTTGTCCAGCACAATCGGCTTTGGCAGACCTTCACGTCCGAGGCTCTTTATGACCTTGACCTTTGAGGCCTTTATCTCGGTTACAGGCAGATCTGTTTCCTTTTTATCGCGGAAACCTGCATTGAAATACTCTGTCACTTCGCCCTTCACCGTTACGAGGTCACCTATACCGCATGGTGCGTCTGGCGCATAGACCATGATGGCATCAGATGTTGCGTCATTGCCGTCCCCCTCTGGATCTTGTATGAAGAAAGAACTTTTGCCGGAGCGGAACGTGACAACCCCCTGGACCTCAACCTCTTTGCCCTGATATGGAGAGTATTGAGCAGCACCCTGCACCTGGCCGATGTGGGCTATTTTTTCAGCGGCAAATGCCTGATTTGGGGCTGCTGCCTGCCCGAAGATGGTTGCGCCGGCGATGAGCGCGGCTGCCAGTACACGTTTCATGATATTCTTGCGTATCGTTCTTTTCATGTGGGTCTCCTCTCCCGTGATATATTGATTACATAAATAAATTATAACTATATTGAATATGCAGTCAATGGCATATGTCCATTTCACGATAAAATAAGAGAAATATATATGAAATGGGCTATAAATCTTAAACCATGAAAATATCGTTATCCTGATCATGCGATTGAAGCGAAACGGCACTGGTAGTATAATATATCGAGAAATCACCAGCGCTTGATGTAAGGACCTGATCATGGAGGAACATCTGTAATGAAAAAAATCGTAGTCGCAACGCGCAATGACGGCAAGGTACGTGAGATAAAAGACGCATTTTCAAGGCTTCCAGTGGAGCTTGTCTCGCTTGCCGATTATCCGGATGTTGGGGAGGCAGTAGAGGATGGCAGCACATTCAGAGAGAACGCATTAAAGAAAGCCCGCTTCTACCATGAGAAGACAGGAGAGGCATGTCTGGCCGATGACTCGGGGCTGGAGGTCGCTGCACTCGGAGGCGCGCCGGGCGTGAAGTCTGCACGCTTCGCAGGAACTGATACGAAGGACGCATCAGACAAGGATAACAATGAGAAGCTCGTGAAGGAGCTTTTAGGACTGGGGCTGATGGACTCTGCGGCAGATTATCGCTGCGTGCTCGCGTTTATCGATGAGGATGGCACAGAGCTCGTGACGGAGGGGCGCTGCGATGGCACCATACACGTGGTGCCGCATGGTATGGGCGGCTTTGGCTATGACCCGTATTTCTACGTGGATGATGAGCGTACGATGGCGGATATAACGCTGGAGGAGAAGCAGAAGATCAGCCATCGTGGTGCTGCGCTTCGCGATATGTGCGATAAGCTCGCTGATATATGGAAATAATCCATAGCTTTGATGATATTCATCTATACGAAAAAGGCAGTGCCCACAATTAGGACGGGCACTGCCTTTTGATATCATTTCGCTTTTTGATGCTTATTCACATTTTGACCAGCCGCAGTAGCTGCATGTGACGCAGTTGCCTTCCGGGCGGAGCGTGTAATGTCCGCATTCGGGGCATTGACGGTTGATAGCCGCATTCTCGCGGGTGACTGCTGCCTGCCAGTCTGGCACTTCATCGTCTTTTTCTTCTGGGGCAGCTTTTTTCATGGTAACGGCTGGCTGTACGGCCATTTTAGGTTTTACGAAGCTTTTTCCCTCGTCGGCCATTGATGCGTTCGGCACAGGCTTTTCACCATGATCGTTCTTCTCGGTCTCCGCGTATACCTCCGCCAGGCAGGACGCTATGGCACTGCCACAGGACAGGGAGATATCTTTTCTGCCAGAGCGTATGAGTGCCTGGCAGGCAGAGCATTTCACGGTGGACATCTGCTTTATGATATCTTCTACACTGATTCCACAGCGCAGGGCGAGCGAGGCAAGGCGCGTTATTGTTGCTATATTGCTCTGACAGCCGCCCGATGCATTGGTGAAAATCTCGAATATGTGTCCGTCAGGTGTCTTGTTGACGGTGACGTACATCTTGTCTACGCATGATGTGCGGCGCACGAGTGTCACGCCTTCGATGCGGCGTATATGGTCACGCTTTGCGGGGCGCAGGCTGTCATAGCGTATTTCTTGCGGTTCATCTTCAGGTGTGCTTACGCCGAGGATGTTGCCGCGCTTGCAGCCATCGCGGAATACCGTTATGCCCTTGCAGTTGGACTTCCATGCGGCGATATAGATAGCGCGTATATCCTCTGGTGTCGCCTCATGCTTCAGGTTCACCGTCGAGGAGATGGAGTTGTCGACATACTTTTGCATGGCGGCCTGCAGCTTCACGCGGTTCTGATAGGGGACATCATGGCTCTCGATGATCCACGGGAAATGGCGCTTTATCTCGTCGTCCGGCGTGTCATAGCTCATGCGGTGATAGTCTAGGAGATCCTTCACAGAGTGCGCATACACCTTGAATGATTTATGCTGCTCCTCCATCTTATGGGTGCTGCGCTCATAGCTGATTTGGTAGAGAGGCTCGCATCCACCTGAGAATGTACCCATGAGGAGCGATATGGTTCCCGTTGGCGCGATAGAGAGGAGCGTGCCGTTCCTAAGGCCGTTCTTCTTTATGAGCTCGTATACATCAGGTGCTTCAGTCTTTAGGAGCTGTATGATAGGAGATTTCGCCGTGCATTCCCAGTTGTAGCGGCCGAAAGGTTTCTTCTCACCAGCAAGCTCTGCAGACGTCCTGGCTGCTTCGGTGAGCATGATGCGCATGACCTTCGCTACGAATTCGTTCGCCTTCTTTGAGCCGTACTTCAGCTTCATGGCTACGAGTGCATCGGCGACCGCGAAGAGTCCGAGCCCGACGCTGCGCCAGTCATCGATGCATTTGCGGTTCTCATCGAGAGGCTGTGTCTCGTAGCCGTAGTCCAGCACTTCATCGAGTGCGCGGATGGCAGTATGCACGGCGGACGTGAACGCGTCCTCGTTTAGTTTTGGATTGTCGGTGAATTTATCATCTATGAAGTTGTAGAGATTGATACTCATCAGGTTGCAGGAGTTATATGCGTTGCCGCCGAACTCGCCGCATGGGTTCGTGATGTCTATCGTGTAGTCATCATAGCCCGCGAGCAGGGAATATCCGTTCATGCGGTCACGGAATATAGCTCCCGGATCGCCCCAGTCCCACTGGGTGCGGCAGTATTCGTCAAAGAACTGCGACGCGTTGATCTTTCGGCGTATCTTCTCACCGGACGCCTCTACATCGAATGACAGCTCGTAGTCCTCGTTGTTTACAACCGCGCGCATGAATTCGTCCGTGAACAGTATGGAAATGTTCATGGATGCGAGCTTCTCGTTGTTCTGCTTCATATGCAGGAATTCGTAGATGTCCGGATGATTGCAATCAAGCCCGACCATCATGGCACCGCGGCGGCCGTTCTGACTGATGACCTCACCCGTGGCATCAAAGATCTTCAGGAAAGAGACCGCGCCCGTTGATGTGCGCGCGACGTTGTTCACCTTGCTGTCTTTTGGACGTAGATGGCTTATATTTACGCCAATACCGCCGCCATATGAGAAAATCTTCGCAATCTCTTCATTCGTCTTGAAGATGGACTCGATGTTGTCCTCTGGAGATGGCAGAATATAGCAGTTTGAAAGGCTTCCTTTGAACTTGCCCTTTGCGCCAGCAGCGTAGAGCGTGCGTCCTGCAGGACATACAGAGCCTTCCTCCAGGTAGCTGCGCATCGCTTTACCGACATCTGTAGAAAAAATGGAGCACACACGATCCATGAACGTCTGTGGATCGCTTTCGTCCGGATGATAATATTTCGACTTCAGGATACCCTGGCTTATCTCGGTATCGTACCATTTTTGCATGAAAAAATCCTCCATTCCTAGAGAGCTTTATGCCCTCATTGCGTGCTTCCTATTATACGCCGGCATGGTATATTTTACAATAGGAAAGCATGCTGAGATGGAGGAAAAAATACAATATATTGTTGAATTTATCGTACAATATACATTTTATTGTTATATCAACGCCTGTAGAACTTGCCTACGTATGTGCGCCCGTTCTCTATGTTTTCGTGCAGATATGATGTGATAGCGACGAGCAGAATGTATGCGTACAGCTCTCCAAGCTCCTCGAGCGGCTCGCTGATAGCGTGGTCGAAGAATATGTGGTGCTCAGCCATGTACTGTATGACGATGAACACGATGCAGAGCACTGCGGAAGGCCACGGCATATACTTCTTTACCATGCGCCACTGTACCTTGCGTACGAAGCCGTATAGCGCGAAGATGAGCACGAGGCCTATGGCGGCATATATCAGCTCATGATGTGGGACATCTACCATATCGATGAATGACGGGCCAGAGCCTGGCTCCGAGGGCAGAGGGAAGAATACCCTGCCCCAGCTCAGCTCCCGGCCAGTCATCAGCAGGAAGCATGTTGCCGCTGTGTACCACATGCCGCTGAATCTCGCATGAGAGGCGTATTTCAGTGACATGATGAAGCCGATGAACAGCACGACAGCCTGCGCATCCTCTATAGGTCCGTTTTCCCATGCCCAGCTGATTGGTATGATATACGATACGGGGATGATTGCGACGAGGTATACGATACCTATTATTGTTATGATTTTTATACTAGATGACATAGATGATCACTCCTATCTGATATCGATGAGCTCTAAAAGGTTCTTCATTATAGCTATATGCGGCATGGACATGAATGTCTCTCTTGGTGTAGTACCCGTGGTGACCGCCGCGAAGCTGACACCCGCGTTCTTGGCGGCTCCCGCGTCTACGGGGTTATCTCCTACGTAGAGTATGCTGCTCTTTGGCACTAAGAGACGCTCTGCAGCGAGATTGATACCATCTGGCGCAGGCTTCGGGCTCTTTACGTCATCTACGCCGATGACGAACTCGAACAGGTCAGATACGCCATCGGCATCGAGCTTTTCCTGTATGCGGTGACGCGTCTTAGTCGATATGATGGCGGCCTTTGCGCCGCGGCTGCAGAGAGTCCTTATCGTAGGGATGGCATCGGGATAGAACGTCGTGCCCGGTGTCATGTATATATCAGCATAGCGCCTGTAGCAGTCGATGAAGCGCGCTATCTCGGCCTCATCATCAGAGCCTGTTACCTTGGCAACAGCGTCATGCATCGTGAGCGCGATGGTGGATTTCAGGATATCATCACTGCATTTTTCGTATCCCAGCTCATTTATCGTACGATGGTAGCAGCCGACGATACCTTCTTCGGAGTCAACCAATGTATAGTCAAAGTCAAACAGATATACTGAATATTTCATGATGGTCACCTTTTACGTGGAATCGTACTTTCTTATATGGTATAATTTTTTGTGCAAAGCACATAGACCACATGTTTGCGGTCTGCATTCTGTGTGGATTTTATCAAATGATTTTTTCGTTGTCAAATTCATGACAGAGCTGCGGTCTGCTGCTGCAGTGGTATGAGAGGAGATCGTATGGGAAAGTTTTTAGAGAAAGGCAGGGTCATATCTAATGAGCAACTGTCGAAGGATATGTGGCAGATTGAGCTTAGAGCCCCCAAGATAGCGACCGCTTCGGTGCCGGGACAGTTCCTGATGGTCGGTCTTTCCGGGTATTTGAGGCGCCCGTTCGGCGTGGCAGATGTAAATGGTGACTGCCTGAAGATGATTTACCGCATAGTGGGAAGCGGCACGCATCATATGATGAAGCTGAAGCCTGGAGAAGCCTTGGATGTAGAGGGTCCACTTGGTGTGGGGTTCGCGGCCGGACGCGGCTCAGATGAATGCAGCCGTCACATACTCGTGGGCGGCGGAGCAGGCCTTGCACCACTGCTGCTTCTCGCACACGATCTGTATGACAGGCATGTCCCGGCAGAGGTCATCATCGGAGCGAAGAACGAGCAAGAAGCGAGCTTTTGGAAAAAGCTTTTTAATCCGTACATCGAGACGATACATGTCACAACCGATGACGGCTCAGCTGGCGTAAAGGGCTTTCCGACGGACGTTCTGCCAAAGCTCTTGAATGAAGGCCATGATACGTCTGTAGAGTGCTGTGGGCCTGGTATCATGATGAAGGGGATTGCCGGTATAGCGTCAGCGTGTGGCGCAAGGTGTGAGGTATCGCTCGAGAGCCGTATGGCGTGCGGCTTTGGGGTATGTCTGGGGTGCTCATTCACCGGAGCTGATGGCAGGAGGCATCGCGTCTGTAAGGATGGACCGGTATTTCCATCGGAGGTGGTCTGGTAATGTATATGGCTAAAGATATGGACAGCATGCCGCATCTGACGGCAGAAGATAGAAAGAGACTCGGTATAACGCTTTGTGGCATGAACCTTAAAACGCCGGTGATAGGTGCCTCCGGTACGTATGGCTTCGGGATGGAATACGGTGATTTCATCGATCTTGCCGATGTGGGTGCAGTAGTATCTAAGGGCTTGACACCGCTGCCACGTGAGGGTAATCCCGGCGTGCGTATTGCAGAGACACCATCCGGCATGCTGAACAGCATAGGCTTGGAAAATCCAGGCGTTGATCATTTTCTGGAGCATATACTGCCAGAGTCAAGAAAGCTCGGGACGGCATTCATAGCGAATTTCTCAGCCGGCTGTGTTGATGAGTTTGCAGTGATGGCCGAAAAGCTCGATGTGCCGGGAATCGACGCGGTAGAGGTGAATATATCCTGCCCAAACGTGAAGGATGGCGGTATCGTGTTCGGCACGGATCCGCATGCGGCAGCGGCAGTCACCAGGGCTGTACGGGAGCATACGTCAAAGCCTGTCATCATGAAGCTTTCACCGAATGTTACAGATATCACCGAGATCGCGCGTGCAGTTGAGGCGGCTGGAGCGGACGCGGTATCACTCATCAACACGCTTATGGGCATGGTGGTGGATATAGAGCATCGCCGTCCGCTGCTGGGTAATGTGACAGGCGGCCTGTCAGGCGATGCCGTGCGCCCTGTGGCGCTGCGCATGGTATGGCAGACGGCAAACGCAGTGAAGATACCCGTTATCGGCATGGGCGGCATATCCTCAGCCGAGGATGCAATCGCATTCATGATGGCTGGTGCGGCGGCTGTAGAAGTCGGTGCGGAGAATTTCCGTGATCCGACCGCTGTAGTGCGTATAGCA
>OMZT01000148.1 GCA_900315615.1 uncultured Veillonellaceae bacterium
GCGTGTGCTCCTGGCTCTTGAGATGCAGTCACTGCTGCCGGAGCAGGAGAAGAATACGGACGCATTCATAGTGGCAATGGGTGATGTTGCCGAGATGCCTGCGTTCAAGCTGCTGCATGAGCTTCGCTCTGCTGGGGTATCTGCGTCGATGGATTTCAATGGGCGCAGCATGAAGTCTCAGATGAAGCAAGCAAATAAGAAAAATGCACGTTTTGCGCTCATTATGGGCGAGGATGAAGTGAAGGCATCCTCTGTGACGCTTCGCGATATGAAAAAAAGCGAGCAGCAGACGGTTCCTATAGATGATATTGTCAGAAAAATATGTGCTGAGGTGAATAACTGAATGGAAACATTAGAGGGAATGAAGCGCACGCATCATTGCGGTGAGCTCAGGAAATCAGATGTCGGCAAAGAGGTCGTTCTCTGCGGCTGGGTCTCTAGAAGACGCGACCACGGCGGATTGATTTTCGTGGATATGCGTGATCGTTCCGGCCTCGTTCAGGTCGTTTATGATGAATCTGAGATGAACGAGGGAACGTTTCATAAGGCGGAGTCACTTAGAAATGAATTCGTCATTGCAGTGCGCGGCAAGGTGCGCGGACGCTCTGAGGATACAGTGAATCCTAAGATGGATACGGGCGAGATTGAGGTTGTATGTGCTGAGCTTCGCATACTGAATACATCCAAGACGCCTCCATTCTATATTCAGGATGGCGTTGATGTAGATGAGAATCTGCGCCTGAAGTATCGCTATCTTGATCTACGTCGTCCAGAGATGCAGAAAAACATCATGCTTCGTCATAAGGTGACGATGATCATGAGAAACTACTTTGATAAGCATGGCTTCCTCGAAATTGAGACGCCTATGCTTTGCAAGAGCACGCCTGAGGGCGCACGTGATTTTCTTGTCCCAAGCCGCTTGAATGCTGGAACGTTCTATGCATTGCCGCAGTCTCCACAGATTTATAAGCAGATACTTATGCTTGCAGGCTATGAGAAGTATTTCCAGATCGTGCGCTGCTTCCGTGATGAGGATTTGCGTGCAGACCGTCAGCCGGAGTTCACGCAGCTAGATGTTGAGACATCATTCCTGAGCCAGGAAGAGATACTGACGTTCACTGAGGGAATGATAAAGAACCTGTTCAAGGAAGCTATCGGCGCGGAGATTGAGACACCTATGCTTCGCATGACATGGGACGACGCAATGGATCGCTTCGGCTCCGACAAGCCGGATCTTCGCTTTGGCATGGAACTGATGGATATTTCTGAGTACATGGGTGGATCGGACTTCAAGGTGTTCAACTCTGTACTTGAGAATGGCGGACAGGTTAAATGCATCAAGGTTGATGGCTATGCTGACATTCCGCGCCGCGAACTCGATAGGCTCGTGGAATATGTGAAGAACTATGGCGCTAAGGGACTTGCATGGATTCAGTATGCTCCTGAGGGCGTTAAGTCCCCATTCAAGAAGTTCTATCCACAGGAAACATTCGATAAGATAGCAGAGGAAACGGGTGCAAAGACGGGCGACCTGCTCTTAGTGGTTGCGGATAAGAGACTCGTGGTCGCACAGGCTCTGGGAGCGCTACGCCTCGAGATGGGACGTATGAGGAACCTCATAGATCCTGATAAGCTCTGCTTCCTCTGGGTCATTGATTTCCCGATGTTTGAGTACAGCGAAGAGGAGAAGCGCTGGAAGGCTATGCATCATCCGTTCACGGCTCCGCGCAACGAGGATATACAGTATCTGAAGTCTGATCCGGGTCGCGTGAAGGCAAATGCCTATGATATGGTACTCAATGGCGTAGAGATTGGCGGCGGCAGCCTGCGTATATATGATAGCGAGTTGCAGGAGCAGGTCTTCGAGGCAGTAGGCCTTACGCCGGAAGTTGCGCATGAGCGCTTTGGATTCATGATGGATGCATTCAAGTATGGCACACCACCACATGGCGGTCTCGCATTTGGCCTTGATCGTCTTGTCATGCTTATGGCAAAGCGTCCTTCTATCCGCGATGTCATCGCTTTCCCGAAGACGCAGAGCGGCACCGATGTGATGAGCCAGGCACCATCTACTGTTGAAGATAAGCAGCTCCGTGAGCTTCATATCCGCACGGTAGTACCTAAGAAGACCGAAAAGAAACAGTAATAAGCAGTAAAAAGCATTGATATGCTCCCCTTAGATAGGACAAAAAAGCAAAGTCCTACTGAGGGGAGCGTTTTTTTGTATATTTAGGAAGGAAGAAGATATTGTTTTGCAGAATTAAATCACATGTTAGGATATATAAACAGAAATAAAGATTCGGAATCATTATACATATCAAGGTAACAGAAGAATCCATCTGAAAGGAAGTGAGATATTTTGGCAGAGCAGGAACCTATGATGGAAATGTTCATCTACGAGACAAGACAATTCCTTGAAGAATTGGAGCAACTTGCACTTGCCAGTGAGCAATCTCAATCATTCAGTGAAGATGATGTCAATGAGATTTTCAGGGCAATGCATACGATAAAAGGCTCGGCAGCCATGATGATGCTTGATGAGATATCTAAGCTTGCTCATTCTGTTGAGGATATTTTCTTTTATATACGAGAGAAACATCCGCAGAAAGTCGACACATCAACGATTACCGACCTGGTGCTTAATGCGGTAGATTTCATGAGGCAGGAGACAGATGAGCTGGATGGTGGCGGCGGCGCGAATGCATCCAGTAAAGAGCTTCGGGATAAGACGGAAAGCTTTCTTCGTGAAATGAAGATTTCCAATGGGGATGATCCAGATGAGGATCTCAGGAAATACAAGAAATCACCATCTGCACAGCCATCGCCAAGTGAGGAAAAGAAGCCACAGCAATACTATATATCTGCAAAGCCGGAAAAGAAGCAGCCGGAGAATCTCCATGTATATAAAGCAGTGCTTCATTTCGAGGAAGGCTGCGAGATGGAGGAAGTCCGCTCATATGCGGTGATCAATAACCTCAAAGAGAGTACTGATGAGCTTTTCTATAAGCCAGAGAAATTGTTGGAGGATGATCATGCGGCAGAATCCATACGGAAAGATGGATTGCAGATGTGGTTCACGTCGGAGCTGGATCATCAGACGGTTGAAGATGCCCTGAACACGACCATATTCATGAAGAAGCTTGAGCTGAAGGAGCTAGGCAGTGTTTCGGAGTGTGAGTATTGGCCGTCTGTGCAGCAGCAAGCCGTTGATGCGGCAGAGACCTCTGCACCGATAGTGCCTAAGGTGCCACAGGCTGAGCACAAGGTGAAACAGCCGGCACATCATGAAGCACAGCAGATGATAAGTGTCAAAGTGTCGAAGCTTGACAGATTGATGGATCTTGTAGGGGAACTCGTCATAGCGGAAGCGATGGTGACGCAGAACCCTGATCTGAATGGTCTCGAGCTGCATAACTTCCAAAAAGCAGCGAGGCAGCTGCATAAGATTGACAACGAGCTGCAGGATAGCGTCATGTCGATACGCATGGTACCGCTTGAGGGGACGTTCCGTAAGATGAACCGCATTGTCAGGGATATGACGAAAACCCTTGGAAAAAAGGCACGTCTCGTCCTGCAGGGTGAAGATACGGAGGTCGATAAGAATATCATAGAGCACATCGGTGATCCATTGATGCATATCGTAAGGAACTCTATGGATCATGGCATTGAGATGCCCGAAGAACGGGCAGCATGCGGTAAGCAGGAAACGGGAACCGTTACGATATCTGCAGAAAATGCAGGTGGTGAAGTCGTAATCCGTGTGTCGGATGATGGTGCTGGCATAGACAAAGAAAAGGTGCTCGCAAAAGCTCGTGAGAATCATCTTTTCACGAAGCCGGAGAGTGAATTGACTGACCAGGAGATATATTCATTTATATTTGCACCGGGATTTTCAACGAATAAAGAAGTCACGCAGTATTCAGGACGCGGCGTCGGGATGGACGTGGTCGTGAAGAACATCGAGAAGCTTGGCGGTAAGGTCGTCGTAGACAGTACCCCTGGTGAGGGAAGCGTAACCACGCTTAGGATCCCGCTGACACTTGCCATCATAGAGGGAATGTCGCTATCCGTAGGGGATTCCACGTATACGATACCGATAAATTCTATCAAGGAATCCTTCAAACCGGATATCGGCAGTGTATTTAAAGATCCAGACGGAAGCGAGATGATCATGGTACGCGGCGAATGCTATCCGGTTGTCAGGCTCAGCCACCTATATCATAAGACGGATGCCATTGAAGATATCGATAAAGGAATCATGGTGCTGGCTGAAAGCGGACAGAGGATCATGGGTATATTCGCGGATAAACTGATAGGGGTCCAGGAGATTGTCGTAAAGCCGATACCTAAGTATATACAGGAGGTATCACATACAAAAGGGATTACGGGATGTACGCTGCTTGGTGATGGCAGTATCAGCCTGATTATAGATGCAGCGAGCCTGGAGAAGGAAATATTCCTATGAGGTGCATGAAGGGGGCATAAGAATGGCAGATGAAAGGGAAGTTCAGGAAGATACACAGAAAGATAAATACCTGACTTTCAGACTTGCTGATGAGTCCTATGGCATAGACATCAGTGTTGTCATAGAAATCATAGGTATACAGCCTATTACTACAGTCCCAGAGGTGCCTGAATATGTAAGAGGCATCATCAATCTCAGGGGTAAGATCATACCTGTCGTAGATATGAGACTCAGGTTCGGGAAGGATTTTCGGACATATACAGATCGTACATGTGTTATCGTGATAGATGTGCATGAGGTTCCGATAGGCCTTATCGTGGACGGCGTTGCCGAGGTACTGGATATAACAGAAGATCATATCGTACCGCCACCATCCCTTAAAGCGGCACAGAACAGGTATATACGTGGCATCGGCAAGACGGGCAAAGCCGATGAGAATATTACTCTGCTGCTGGATTGGGAAAAGCTATTCTCGCCAGAAGAAGAAATAGCTATGGGTGAGATGCCTGCACTTGCAGGTGATATGAATGAGAACGGGAATTGAGGTGCAGATACATCATGAATATGAATGACATAAAACTCAGAACAAAGCTTATAACGCTCCTGTCAGTACTAGGAATTGTTATGCTCGTAATAACAGGATATCATGTACACAGGCTATACAGCGTAAATGAGGCATACCATATAATATTCAGGGATGATGTATCAGCAAGCACGGACGCAGCTGCACTTGGAATGCACTTCAATGGTGCGCGTGTAGCGTATATGCAGGCTTTACAGTCATCAGATCCATCGACAAGGCAGGCCAGTATGACTGACATGCAGCAGGCGGATAAGGACGTACAGGCATCATTGGAGTCTTTACAGAACAAGGCAGTGACACCTGAAGCCAGGGCGGAAATGCAGAAGCTTGCAGGAAAGATTTCAGAAAACAACAGGGCACGTCATGCTGCGCTGGACACATATGGTACAGATAATCAGCTCGTAGAGGCTGAACGTAGTAGCAGTAATGAGCTAGGCAGTGAGCTTTCAAAGCTTGCAGAGCTTACGAAAAAGAGCAGCGATAACAATATCAATAACCTTGTCGGAAGCATCCACTCCTCTATGACGATGTCTATCTTATTGACTCTTGCCGTAATACTCATATCCATGGCGTTTGGTGTTGCGTTGAC
>OMZT01000146.1 GCA_900315615.1 uncultured Veillonellaceae bacterium
ACTTTATTATAGTATCACACCATAGTAGTAATTGCAAGTTTTTTTGCTCTTCATGCCGGTGTGACGACAGGCTCGAGGTCTTCTTCCTCCTCGGGCGTCTCTTCCTTCACCGTCACGGCAGTCTCTGCCACGAGGGCACGCCTTGCCTTGTAGAAGCGCCAGCAGAATATCAATGCCACGACAGCCACATAGATGAGGAACGCTCCGAGCTCGCGCGATATGTCCGCAAGCCCTGCACCACGCGATATGATATCGCGCACGAAATGGAACTGCCACGTGAGTGGGAACGCATGAGAAAGTGCGACGACCCAATCCGAGTAGAACGACACCGGTCCCGTCGGGCCGCCGAAGATGAATCCGCCCGGTATGAACAGTATCATGCGCGATGATGCAATGCCGGGATTCGCCGCGTTCCATCCAAAGAAGATGCTGAGCATGCCGACGGTCACCACGAAGAAAAGCTGCAAAAGCAAGAACGTGATGAGGCTTCCCGCAAAGTTCAGGTCACCCCATACGCGAAAGACTGCCATGCCGACGACCCATGACGTGATGAGGCAGCCCGCATATGGTATGATACGAACGATCAGGTTCCACGGCGTGCCATTCAGCAAGATAGCATCGAGCTGATGCGTCATCCTGAGCCTTGGCACCATACCTATCGTGGCGAACGTGAAGAACATCGACCCGAAGAAGAACAAGAACGCGAACGCCTCGCCGTTACTCGTAGACTCCTGTGGATTGAACAGCCCACGATCTGCGATGCTGACCTGTCCCTTGAGTGAATCGTTCGTGCTTCCAGGATCACCCATCGCCTCGGCATTATCGAGGCCGATGATGGCATTCATAGCCACCTTTATATTTGCCGTCGAGGCCGTGCTGGTATTATCGTAGAACACGCCGACATTCGATGCAGTACCCGTATAGCGGTCCTTCTCGAGCCCCTGAGGGAAGTACACGACGGCGTACGCCTTGTCCCGATACATGAGCTCTTTCGGATCCGCCGGCGTATTCACGACCGCCGTCACATGCATGTACTCAGAGGCGTTTATCCTATTCGTCAGCTCCCTCGTATATGCCGAGTTATCGAGATCGATGACGACAACCTCCGCGTCCTTCGCGAAGTTGCCGGAGAGCATGACGGACATGATGACCGAGATGACCATCGCGACGAGGAGGCAGACCTTCTCATAAGGCATTCCCATGCCGGAAAAAAGGAATTTGACCTCATCCTTCAGAGAATCCATGAGGCTCGGTGCCTCACATGGCTTATTTTCTCCTGAATTCATTATCCTTCACCCCGATTGTCATTCCCGGAATAACACCATCCTGCTTGTCAACATAAATACGCACCTGAAAAGCCGTCAGATCGGACTGCCCGCGCTCACGGGACTGCTTCAGGTCCGCAAAGCCCGGCGCCTTTGTGAGGAGCTTTACCGTGCCAGCGACGCGCTTGCCGGATACCGTCTCACCGGTGATTTCCTGTCCCTCCGCTATGTGATTCGCCTGCTCCTCACTGACGTAGAGATCATAGTAGTTCGTCTTCGTCTCGAGAAGCACGACCGGCGTTGACGGAGAGATCATCTCGCCCTCTTTCACGAGCACCTTCAGCACCTTGCCATCCTCTGGCGCGCGGAGAGTGAGGCGTTCCTTCTGCACCTCGAGCTCTTTGAGCTGTACCTCGAGCTGCTCTTTCTGCATCTTCAGCGCATCGACATCATTGCCCATGTTCGCAGCGGCCGCACGGTCATTCTGCACGGACGGCAATGCGATACTATCCGTATCGCCGCTGTCCTGCGCACCACCGAGGAGGTTCTGCAAAGCCTGCTGCTGCTGCGTCACTGCCTCGCGCGCGACCTCAAGGTTCGTACTCGCGTCATCGAGCTGGCTCTCAGATACGGCGCCTGCGTCCTTTAGTGCCACCATACGATTGTAGTTTACCTCTGCATTCTTCAAGGTCGCCCGTGCCGACGAGACAGCCGCGCGCTGCCTATCAATCTGGCGATGACCCTGCGTCTCACTCGTCGACGCCTTCGCGAAGTTCACGCCCATCGTACCCTCGGCAGACTGTATCTTAGCGTCCATCTGCGCGATCTGCGCCTTCATCTTCGCTATGGCGAGATCCGTATCCGTGCTGTCGAGCTGCATGATGACATCGCCCTTCTTCACGGTGTCACCCTCAGAGACCGTACAGGATATGAGCCTCCCGCTCACGCTATCAAACGACATCTTCACCTGCTCAGCCGTAAGGATGCCTTCCTTGCGCTCTGTCGCGAGCACGATTGCATCGTTTCCCTTGTACATCAGCACGATACCGCCGATAAGAAGCAGCACGATGAATGCGATACCCACGCGCTGCGCTTTTTTCTTTGCTGTCATCAAAGTTCCTCTTTCTAAAAAAGGGTCGCCATACGCTGACCCTGTGACGGCTGTCTGCCGCCGGGGTGATACATATCAGTGATCTGACTTCTCGCCTGTCAGTTTCTGTAAAAGATATATGATTTCTCGCTGCTCGCTCTCCGAAAGCCGTGACATCAGCTGGCTGACCCTCAGATAATGTGGCGGCAGGACCTCTTGCATAAGCGCCCGCCCCTTATCGGTAAGCTGCGCCATCTTGCAGCGCCCATCGCCGTCTGCCGCCCTCAGCAGCACGATGCCGTCACGCTCTAAGCGCTGCAGCATATTGCTTATCGTCGCTCTGGTAACGCCAACCCTGCCAGCCAGCGCGGAGGGCGATATGCCTTCCTTATACTGGTGCATTACGACCATCGCGCAG
This sequence comes from uncultured Veillonellaceae bacterium, assembly GCA_900315615.1. Classification (GTDB taxonomy): domain Bacteria; phylum Bacillota; class Negativicutes; order Selenomonadales; family Selenomonadaceae; genus RUG114. Next base: position 2,774 of record OMZT01000146.1, read on the forward strand.
AACTTGCCCTCCGACATACCGTACTCCTGTTGCAGCACATCGAGCACAGCATGCTGTATCTGCTGTCCTGTACGCATGATGCGAAGCATTGCTATGACCGCCGAAGGATCTATTTCCGGTATGAGTTTCCTGTGCCGCTCCAGCTCGTCGCGCGTCGGCATCATTTCACGCTTCACTGCACCACCCCTCTCACGTCAAAATGAATACGAAATACGATTCATTTCATATTGAAATATGCTTTATCAATAAATAAAAATAATTAGCTTGCTAACTAACTACTTGGTTATTATACTCATGAGATCCATAGAAGTCAACTATTTATTTTAAAAACGTGCAAAAAAAATCCCCTTTCGGGGATGATGCATTCTCTGCGGTAATGGGAGCAACGATTATTCATATATGAAGCATGTATCAACTTTAATCGAAAAATCTTTATCAGAACGGCGCACTGATATGTACTTCTTTTTCTTGTCCCTTCTCATTCGGCTCTGAGCGATACTTCACATAGAGCTTCGGCACCTCATTCGGACGGAGCCTCACGACGATTGCAGCCAGCGTCTGTGGTGCGTCCTCACTGCTGCCGACGCGCCATATGCTGCAATCAGGGCCGTCATGCCTATCCTCGGTGAAGCGGATGAAGTCCTCCATCATGAGAGGCCCTCCATCATGCGAAAGCAGATAGCGTATACGTGAGAGCCTCTTAATGCTGGAGGCGCGCTTCAGCCTATTGTATTGCTTCATTTCATCATCTATATAGTGGTTCGTATGCGCGTACGTGCCATTTTCGATAATATGCACGGTGTAGTGCCCGTCTGGCCCTGACTCTATGCATGCAGCCTTCGTGCTATCGGCGAGCATGAGGAACTTCATGCCGCGTATCAGCTCCTTATGTGCTAATGCGTCGTCCACGGAGTCGCAGTTCATGAGCATGAGCTTCTGCGTCGGGCGACCTGGTACCTCTGCGCGCTCGGATTTCGGTACGGAGCTTGCCGACGCAGATACGACGACCAGTCCCTTCTCATTGATACCAGCCTTCAGCTTTGTATCACCGGGCTCGCCAGCATACAGCCCGCATATGGCATAGTAGCCGCTCTTATCGACGCGTATCTCCTGGTGCTCCGCCTCGCCCCAGTCGCGCGTCTTAGCGATGAGCGTCCCCCCGCCGTCTACCGCCGTACCATTCGCCGCAAAAAGCGTACAGGCAGATGCTTTTGAAGGCGTTATCATGAGCGATACCGCACATACTAAAAACATGCACGTCGCTATAGAAAGGGTACTAAAAAAATGCACTTTGGCATGAATCAGGGTCTTTTTGTCCATCATTTTCTCTCCATTCAGTAAATGATTCCCATTGGGAAAGCTTCATCGAGAAAGCCGCTACGCCCTTATTATACAACGTTTCACAGGCAATGAACAGCGAAATATCTATAGTTGAAAATACCGTCCACCTCTGCTATCCTATAGTCATTAGCGCATCAAAAAAGTACCTCTGTGCATTAAAAAGGTATCTCACTGCACCAAAAAAGTACCTCTGTGCATTAAAAAGGTACCTCACTGCACCAAAAAAGTACCTCGAGTGCCGTTTTGCACCCTAAACCCTTTATCTAGCAGGGTTCCCCCGGAGTTTCATGGGTGCACCAAAAAAGTACCTCAAGCAGCTCTGGCACATGAAAATGGGTATTTTAACCGACGTAGGCGCACGTAAAACGGGTACTTTTTTATGCACATGAAATGATTTTAAGAAGGAAGTGACCTCTGTGCACGATAATCATCGTATCCTAAAGGCTTTTCGTGCGGCATTCCCGCTTACGGTACCTATTTTTGCAGGATTCTGCTTTTTGGGGATGGCTTACGGCATCTATATGAATGCAGCCGGATTCTCTCCCTGGTATCCTTTTTTCATGAGCATGCTTATATTCGGAGGGTCGCTCGAGTTCATCGCCGTATCGATGCTGCTCGCGCCATTCGCACCGCTGCAAGCATTCATCGTCGCACTCATGGTGCAGGCGCGGCATATTTTCTACGGGCTCTCTATGCTCGAGAAATTCCGCGGTACGGGCTGGAAGAAGCCATACCTCATATTCGGCATGTGCGATGAGACGTTCTCTATAAACTTCACGGCAAAGGTACCCGAAGGCGTTGACCGCGGCTGGATGATGTTCTTCGTGACGCTGCTCAACCAGCTCTACTGGGTATCCGGCGCGACGATCGGCGCTATCGCCGGCTCCATGCTATCGTTCGACACGCATGGCGTGGAGTTCGTCATGACCGCGATGTTCACCGCCATCTTCATGGAGCAATGGATGAAAGAGCGCCTGCACTACACCGCCATCATCGGCATTGTCGCGACTGCGGTAAGTCTTGCCGTCTTTGGGGCGGATTCATTCCTGATACCCGCCATGGCCGCCATCGTCATCATCCTGACCATACTGAGAGGGCCACTCGAAAGAAGGGGTATCACGTGACATTCACAGAGCAGATCATCACCATAGCGATGTGCATACTCGGCACCATGGCGACGCGATTCTTGCCATTTATCGTGTTCAGAGGACCACATGCACCTATTTACATACAGTACCTTGGCCAGGCGCTGCCGGCTGCGATATTCGGCATGCTCATCGTCTACTGCCTGAAGGAGGTATCATGGCTCACAGGCACTCACGGTCTGACAGAGCTCGTGTCCATCGCGGCCACCGCACTGCTTCACCTGTGGAAGCGTCAAATGCTCGTATCGATAGCCGGTGGGACGATTTTCTATATGGCGCTCATACGGCTTATCGCCTGAAAAGATGAAGACCTGCACATGGGAAGCTAATAGAGCTAGCAGCCATACTATTGTTGTAACGTCACGTTCTCATCAGCTTATACAGAATGACGTTCCTCATTTGGCATTTTCGCTGCCTGCTCTTCTATTTTCCTGCAGTGGTCGCAAAGGCCGTACAGGACGCTGCCTTCGCACTGCAATGAGAAATGATGGCTCTCCTCCAGGTGCTCACGGATCTCTTCCATGAATCCGCATTCAAGATGGATGATACCATTGCATCTCACGCATTTCAGATGGATATGACCCTGGCAGTCATGCTTGTCCTTCACGTATTCATATACGGTCTTTCCGATGTCGTTATCCGTATATTTCATGATGGCGCCATCGTCGCACAGCTGGTTCAGATACCTGTATATCGTGGACCTATTCACCGTCACATCATGGTCTTGAAGGAAGGCCCATATGTCCTTCGCCGTCACCGTGACGCTCTGGCTCTGCTCCAGGAATCCGAGTATCAGCGCCCTGCCCTTCGTATGATATTTGCGTCTGTCCACCCTTATCACCTCTTCACAAGTGTATGTATGATGAACGTCACGAAGAACGTTCCACCGAGCAGCAGCACGATCATCGGGCCTGTCGGTACATGGACATAGTATGATATGACGAGCCCCAGGACGCCCATCACGACGGAGAATATCAACGTCAAAAGGTGATATTGCCGCGTATTGAGAGAGACATTGCGCGCAGAGGCAGCCGGCAGTATGACGAGCGAGTTTATCAGGAGCACGCCTATCCAGCGGATGGAAAGCATGATGACAACGGAGATGACCGCCGAGAACAGATAGTCGTACAGCTTGCCACTTATCCCTTTGCTCCTTGCCAGCGGGCGGCTTATGCTGTCCGCATTTATCTTATTATATGCGAATATCCACATCAACAGCACGAGTGCAAGGCAGGCAACGAGGAAGATGTTCTCCTCACTCGTAATGCTCAGTATGTCACCGATAAGATATGAGTTGTACTTATTGAAAGAGCCGCCAAGCGACAGCAGCGCAAGTCCCAGTGCCAGCGCTATCGATGCAAATACGCTGATGATCGTATCCGCACCGTACGTCGTCCTGTCCTTGACGAAGTTCAGCAGCACAGAGAAAAGCACCGCGAACACGATCATCGACAGGCTAAGGTTCATAAACCCGAATACCACGCCTACCGCTATGCCGCAGAGCGCCGAGTGTCCCATCGCATCAGAGAAGAATGCCATCCTCTTGTTCACGATCATCGTGCCTATAAGCGCGAATATCGGTGCAGATATCAGGATGGCCAGCAATGCGTTCTTCATGAACGTGAATGAAATGAAGTCAAACGGCAGCAGCACATCCATCATGTGATATATAAGATCCATATCATTTCTCCTCATCGAAAATCTCGTGGAACCTCGGATCGTCATATACCTCATCCGGCGTCCCTTCGCAGATGACCTCATGGTTCAGCAGCAAGACCTTGTCCGCGTACTCTTTCACGAGATCGAGATCATGCGAGACGAGTAGTATCGCAATATCATTCTCACGCTTTATCGTGTCGACGAGCCGGTAGAAATCCATGACGCCGTTATGGTCGATGCCAGACACCGGCTCATCGAGTATCAAAAGGTTTGGCATCGGTGTAATCGCTATCGACAGCAGCACGCGCTGCAACTCTCCGCCCGAAAGCTTTCCTATCTGCTTGTCTATACAATCTTCTATCGAAAATATGCTCAGCTGGCGCACGATCTTCTCGTACAGGCTCTTGCGCTTCGGCAGCCATACGGGATAGCATGAGATGTACGACGCGAAAAGGTCATATACCGTGACGGGTATATCGCGCTCGATATTGAGGCTCTGCGGTACATAGCCTATCTTCATCTTCTCGGCCTTTCCCTTCACGAGATTGCGAAATGTGACTTTGCCGGTATGCTTCACCTCACCGAGTATGGACTTTATCAGCGTAGATTTCCCTGCGCCATTCGGTCCTATCAATGCGACGAGATGACCGCAGTGCAGGTGTATATTGACATCCTTCAGTACGACTTCGTCACCGAAGCGCACATTGATATCGCTGATCTTTATGCAGTGCGCCCCACACGCCTTCTTCTTTTCCATATATACACTCTTTCCTTAACGCTTACTCACTTCATCGTGGCTACGATCTCTAGATTGCCGCTCATCGCTCTGATATACGCATCGCCATCATCGTCCTTACTGCCGTTCATGCACGGATCGAGCTCATATATCACCGCCCCCGTCTCATCGGCTATGGAGTCGGCTATCGCGCGGTTTGCACCCTTTGCTATGATAATCGTGCCTATACCCTCTAGCCTCATCTTCTCGATGGTCTTCTTGAGATCATCCGCAGAGAACGACTCCTGCTCGTGATCTGTCTCTATCTCCGTCACATCCATCTTCAGGAACTCGCAGAGATTCGGCAATGTCTCATCGAGCACGAGCACCTTCTTCCCACAAGATGCGGCTATGGTGCTCCCGTAATCGGACTTCAGCTTCCAGAGCTTTTCGATATACGCCCTCTCATTTGCCGCATATGCGTCTCCGTGCGCGGGATCAAGCGACTGCAACTCTAGGCTCACGCGTCTTACCTCCATGATGTAGTAATCGATATTCGTCCATACATGCGGCTCCAGTTCAACGTCTTCGATATCCTTCGCAGCCTCTATCACGGGCATATGGGGATAGGCATTTTTTAGCTTATCATTGAACTCCTCCAGCCCCAGACCATTTTCAATGTAGACGCTCGCGCCCTCTATCTTCTTCAGGTCAGACACCGTGAATGTATGGTCATGTATGCAGCCTATATCAGGTGCCGACATGCTGGTCTCCGTAACGCCGTCGATTCCCTGTGTCAGGTTGAGTGCGAGGATGTGCATGGGATAAAACGATGACACCACGCTGAACGTGCCGCCTCCAGCCGCGTTATCTGGTGCCTTCCTGCCGCAGCCAGGCAGGCAAAGAAGCGACAATATGATCATCGCCGCCGAAACAATCCATATATGCCTTTTCATAGAAAACTCCCCAAAATCAATTTGCAACGCTGTTGCGTTTATATATATTATTCCGCATCCTCGTTTTTGTCAAGTAATAAAAAAGAAGGGCTCTCGCCCTCCCTTTCTCCATCCAGTTGTCAGCCTTCTTCCAGCTTAAACCTCAGCCAGCGCATGAGCACATGGACATGATTCTGCTCGGTATTCTTATTGGCATAAAGAAGCGTCACGTTCCCTTCATCGAGATATCCCGCTAGCGCCTCTTTGAAGTTCGCGGCCTCTGTGCTCTGCTCTAGCTCATCAAGATAAGCGGCCTCAAAGCCATCGAATCCCATCTCGCCGCCATGATAGAGCTTTCGAAGCTCCGCAGACGGCGCCACCGTTTTCGCCCACTCATCGAGATGTGCGCGCTCCTTCTTCATGCCGCGCGGCCACAGGCGGTCAACAAGTATCCGCCGCCCATCCTCTGGCGTTGCCTCTTCGTAGATACGCTTCATACCCAATATACCCATGATATCGACTCCCTTCATCTGCCATACATTCTAGCACATGGGATGAAAAGAAGACGTCACATTCCTTACGAAATAAAATTGACCGCGGCAACACCAAGCCCACCACCAATAAAAACAAGAACCACCGAAGGCATATGACCACTCCTTTTGCCATTTTGTGGTTCTGATAGCAGACGCTCCAGCCACATTAAAGAAAACGTTTTCGTTTTTGGCGAAAAAACAGCGTGCCATTACGGCGGGGCGCTGCAGAACGCCTTGCTGAACATGTTCAACACCAGCGACCTCGACCAGATGAGCCAGTCGCTGGGTAGGTAACAAGAGGTGCTTTTTTTATTGAGCAACTCAAAGCGCAATGGTATAATAATGGCATAGTAAGTAGCGCAGATAGGAGGTATTCTATGTCAGCTGCAGAG
>OMZT01000141.1 GCA_900315615.1 uncultured Veillonellaceae bacterium
GTCTTGGCTGCGCGGACGTCTTTTGGATCCATCTTCTTGCCGATACGCTCAAGCATCTGTGCCTGGAACATCACATAGCTCAGCGAATCCCATTCCTCCAGGTCCTCGAGCACCGTATCCATGGTTACAGGCTCCTCGGTATCGAGTATCTCATCCAGTACATCCAAAAATTCTTTCTCTGTCATTTTTATTCCTCCAAAAATTCAAAGTGCTACCATTTCTTTATCCAGCGTGAATGTGTCATCCTTGCGGAAAGGCTTTTCTATGGTGACCATATACTCCGGCTCTGCCGCAAGACGCTCTGTCAGGATTTCCTGCGCCGGGTCTTTATCTATCACATATATGAAGTCGTCACCGACCGCCTCGGTTTTCATGGCTCCGGCTTTTTCCATGCGCTCGGGCAGGTCATTGCCATGCGGCGTCACGCCCTGATAGCGCACGAAGAGGTCATATGTTGCTTCGTATGTGTTGCCACCAGCGTCCTTGATCCTCCCGGTAAACGGGCGGTCATAGCGGTACGGTGTCTTTGACGCCCACTCAACATAGTGTGTGTATGTGAAGCAAAGCCCCGGGTGTACGCCGAGGAACAGGAACTTCACATTTTCCTCACGGGCGATCATATCAAATGTGGAGTCGCGGCCGATGGATGCATGACCGATGCCCGTCGCGAGATACTTCTTGTCACCGATCACGGCAACGCTCATCAATGGGTCGAGCGAGCGCACAGCCTCCGGAATGCGCCGCGCGTATTCGTTGAGTGCTCCCATCTTCGTCTTGCTGCGATTCACATCGTAGTCTTTGCCATTGGGAAAGCTGAACGTGAACGTCGGGAAGACGATCGTCCCGACGCCAAGCGACTCTATCCCCTCGAGCAGGCCAGCCATGATGCCCTTCCTGCCAAGTGCTGCATTCGGCACGCCAAAGGTCATGTCCGAGTGCACGTAGAGAATGTCCGCCTTGTCCGCACCTGCTTTTATGAGTGCTTCTCTCAGTGATTCCTGTGTTACTAAGCTGCCGTCTGCGGCTTTGAATAGATAATCCATGTTTTCCTCCCGCTGTGCCTTGTATCAGGCACAGAATACCTGAAACAAGACCTAGTGGGACGTTTTCCCGCCGTCTACCGAAAAATGTTGTCCGCTGATACCGGCTGCTTTCTCAGAGAGAAGGTACTCTGCCATATCAGCGATGGACCCTGGCTCACCAAGGCCTAGTATATACCCGTCATCTACCGAGTGAGCCAATAGCGCTGCGTTCTCCTCCAGCTCCTTGCCCATACGCGACGGGATGGCACCGGGCAGTATGCTGTTGATACTAAGCTCTGGCTCCTCCAGCGCCATCTCCTCGACGAATGCATCGATGGCACCCTTGGAGGCGCAGTAGATGCCCTGCCCCTTCGCGCCGCGGACGCTCTGTATGCTAGATATCAGTACAGCGCGTCTCAGCCCCCTAGGCAGCAGCTGCTGTATGAGCTCGACTGCTGAGTAGAAGTTCACCGACATGATCTGCTGCATCTTCGCCGTATCCAGCATCCTTAGCGGTGCTATCGGTGCCATACCAGCAGAGTGGACGAAGCCGTAGACCCGCTCTATCGCGTTTTCGCTAAGCACATCGGTGAGTGATGCCGCTATGCCATCTATATCCGCAAGGTCATACGCCCAAGTCACAGCGGTACCGCCCTGACTCATGCACTCTGACGCTGTCTCAGCAAGGCGCGCTTCGTCTCTGCCGCATAGTATCAGAGGATACCGTTTGGCTAGCGTGATAGCCGTCTTTCTACCGATACCAGACGACGCACCGGTCAGGAGGACATATCCATTACCCCCCCTAAATGGAAAATTTTGGTTGGTAGCTGTCATGATATCCCTCCTAGTGAGCGGTGCGGCCGCCATCTACCGTGAATACCTGCCCCGTTATCCAGCGCGACTTTGCCGATAGGAGGAACTCTGCCATATCGGCGATGTCCTGCTTGTGTCCAGCGCCCAGCAGATATCCATCTGAAAGCGGTCTTTCAGTGAAAGCCTCCGATCCGGTTTCTGTCATATGCGTATTCTCAATACGCCCTGGCCGTATGCTGTTTACTCGTACCTGTGGGGCGAGCTCCTCCGCCATCGACCGCATAAAGGAGTCCAATGCTCCTTTTGACGCGCAGTATATGCTATGCCCACGCGCGCCGACACGGCTGTTTAGGCTCGATATGAACACGACACGTGTCAGTGTCCTGCCATTCGTCCTTTTATGCGACAAGACTTTCAGTATCTCTGCCGCCGCAAAGAAATTGACATTCATGATATCACGCATCACATCTGTTTTCAGCATACGAAGCGGAGCTATCGGCGATATCCCGGCAGCATGGACGAAGCCCTGCACCTTTGCGCCATGATTTTTCAAAAGATCTGTCAATGCCGCATTTATGCCCATCGTATCCGAAAGGTCATATTGCCATACGATATCCGCGCCATCAGCACCACGAGCCTCGCTTAAGAGCCTCCTCGTCTCTTCGAGGCCCTCGCTGCTTCTACCGCAGAGTATCAGCGGATACGATGTGGCAAGCGTTTTTGCGATACATTGTCCGATACCGGACGATGCACCAGTCACCAGCACATAATCATTTTCCATGATCAAAACTCCGTCATCTCGCAGAAATCCAGCCTCCCGAGGCGCATGACCATCGCGCCCCATGTGAGCCCGACGCCGAAGCCCGACAGGCAGACCTGATACTCGTTATCCAGCAATTTCTCGCCCAGGTTGTAGCAGATATTTGTCGGTATCGTCACGCCGCTCGCATTGCCGAAGTATGTCACGATATTGCTGAAAAGCTTTTCATGCGGCACCTCGATAGCGTCTGCCAGCTTGTCCACCATGAACTTGTTCGGCTGATGGAACAGCCAATAGTCTATATCCTCTTTTTTCGTGCCAGCAAATGCCATCATGTCCTCGATGAGCGGCGGCACCTCTGTCTGCATAAAGTTGAATACGGCACCGCCCTGCATGCAGAGGTTGTCACGCGAGCGGGCATTGCCGTCCTCATCGACCTCCATCTTGGCAGTCTCGGGCGAGCACGGCTCACGAAAGCCCCCCGCCGGTATGATAAGCGCATCATAGCGCTGCCCATCCATCTTTACAATGCTGCGTATCTCCGGCTCGTCGTCATCTTTTTCAACGATACAGATAGAGGCGGCATCGCCAGCCAGAGGCCAGCTGTTGCGATCGAGCCTGGAGCCCTTGCGGCTGATGACGTCGGAGTTGACCAGGACGACTTTTTTCACATCGTCCTGCTGAAGTAGCGAGAACGCCTGCTGCAGTCCTATGATGAACCCTGCACAGCCCTGTGCCACATCAAGGCAATATGTGTCGAACCGAAGGCCGAGCTTCCCGGCGATGACGTTGCTGGTCGGCGGCATGAAGTAGTCCGGCGACTGCGTGACGAGCACCAGCGCGTCGATCGTATCCTTGTCGAGCTTGCCGTCATCGATGAGCTTTTTTAGGCCGCAAAGTGCCAGATCCGATGACGTCACACCGTCCTCGACAAAGTGATGACGATCGAACCCCATCACCATCTTCAGGCGCTTCGTGCGCTTCACTGGCGCGTTATAGTTCGCCATCTCCTCATCGAATGTACGCATATTCTTTGGGATGACCGTGAGGAGCCCCGTTATCCTAGCGCCATTAAATCTGAACTTCATATCACACAGCGCCCTTCACGCCGTAGCCATCGAGCATCTTGGCGATCGTATCAAGATTTGCGAAATGCTCCGGCACGATGTCCGTCCCCTTGATCGA
>OMZT01000138.1 GCA_900315615.1 uncultured Veillonellaceae bacterium
ACGGTCAAGAGACACTGCGTCAAACGTTTTTATGCCCGGGGCGTAGAAGCCATAAATTGCTGTTATACTTACACGAAAAATGGGTTTGTCGCCCGTTCTTCCCCTATTGTCGTCTCAGGGCCATGTCCAGGCAAGACGAGCGTATCATCTGGAAGGGGCAGCAATTTATCATGAACAGACTTCTTCAATAAATTCGTATCAGCCGACGGGAAATCCGTCCTGCCGACAGATCCACGGAATAATGTATCACCGCTGAAGAGCACGCCATCTCCAAGGTAGCACATGCCGCCCGGAGAGTGCCCAGGCGTAGCGATAGCCTCGAGTATCACACCATCACATTTTATCGTACTGCCATCTTTTAGCAGGCGGTCTGGCTTGGCGGTGGTACGCGCACCGAACTCCATAAATGCCGAGAGGTTCTTCGTGGCGTCAAAGAGATATGGTGCCTCATCCTCCGATATCATAAACGGTGCGCCCGTCTTTTCCCTTATGTATTCTATAGCGCCGATATGATCCCCATGTGCATGCGTGTTCAGTATAGCCATTACCTTCATGCCCGAGTTCTTGATGGCATCCCATATGTGTTCCTGCTCATCTCCTGGATCTATCACAAATCCTTCCTTTGTGCGGCGATTCCATACGAGATAGCAGTTCTCGTCTATCGGTCCTACGGGGTAAGTCCTGATCTCTATTTCCTTATCCATATATTACTCCTTCGCTCCACCTATGGCACGGCCGACACTATATATATCCTTCATGCGGCGCAGACGTGTCAGGATCTGCTGAACCTGCGCCGAGCTTCTCACATCCAGCCCCATGCGTATGACGGATGTGCGATTCGACTTGTTGGGCTGTGCATTCACCGAAGAAATATTGATCTTCATATCCGTCGGCACAGCGAGTATATTAGCGAGCAGCCCTGGCTTATCATTGCATGTGATTTCTATCTGTACGGTGTAGACCTTGTCGAGTCCCACATCCCAGCTTACTTCTATCAATCGATCCAGCTCAGAAGAATCATGCAGTAAATTTGGGCAGTCAGCTCTATGTACTGAAACCCCACGCCCACGGGTTATATATCCGACGATCGGATCACCCGGTATCGGGTTGCAGCAGCGCGCAAGATGAACCATTAGTCCGCTTTCACCTTCTACGAGGACGCCGTGGCTGGATTTTGAATGTTTGCCTTTCTGCGGCTGTTTGAGCCCCTCTAGCATATGTTCTAGATCTGGTGGTGCCGACTGCTTAATCTCTCTACGATGTATCTCTATGAGCTTCGACATCACCGCATTGATGGTTATGCCACCATAGCCGAGAGCTGCAAGCATATCCGTAGGATCATTTATATTAAACTTCGATGCTGCTTCCAGGAGATGGTCGTCTGACATGAAATTCTTCTGTGTATACCCCAGACGCTTTGTCTCATGCTCTAGCATCTCTCTTCCACGTTCGAGATTCTCTTCCTTGCGCTCCTTCTTGAACCATGCCCTTATCTTCGATCGCGTCGCAGACGAAGCCACGATATTAAGCCAGTCACGGCTCGGTCCTGAGGATTTATTCGTAACGATATCTACGATATCGCCATTCTTCAGCTTATACTCTAGCGGCACGAGCTTTCCGTTGACTTTTGCGCCGATACAGTGATGCCCCACCTCTGTATGTATGTGATATGCGAAGTCTATTGGGTTGGAGCCCTTCGGGAGGTCGACGACATCTCCGCGAGGTGTAAATACAAACACCTCATCGGAAAAGATATCAACTTTCAATGCCTCGAAATATTCCTTTGGATCCTGCAGCTCCTTCTGCAGACTAACCATCTGGCGAAGCCATGATAGCTTCTGATCGTACTCGCCAGATGCACCTACGCTCTTTCCTGTCTCCTTATATTTCCAATGTGCCGCTACACCATACTCAGATACTTTATGCATTCTAAACGTACGTATCTGTATCTCCAACGGAAGCCCGCGCGTCATGACCGTCGTATGAAGCGACTGATAGCCATTCGATTTAGGCATAGCGATATAGTCCTTGAACCGTCCTGGTATGGGCTTCCACATGGCATGTATGATACCGAGTACTGCATAGCATTCCTTCACGGTATCCACGAGCACACGTACAGCTGACAGGTCATAGATTTCACTTATGTCCTTGCCATCACGCTTCATTTTCTTATATATGCTGTAGAAATGTTTTGCGCGTCCCTGTATCTTCGCATTTATATGTGCTTCGTCTAGCTTTTCCTTGATCAGCTCTATAGATTCATCGATGAATGCCTGACGTTCGCGGCGCTTCTGCTTCACGCTCTCAACAAGCTGATAATATTTCTCCGGCTCCAGATAGCGAAGGCACAGATCCTCAAGCTCCCATTTTATATTCGATATACCAAGACGGTTGGCAAGCGGCGCATATATCTCTATCGTTTCCCTGGCTATGCGCTTCTGCTTGTCAGGGCGCATATATTTTAGCGTACGCATGTTATGCAGCCTGTCAGCAAGCTTTATCATAATCACGCGCACGTCCTTGGCCATCGCTAGGAAAAGCTTACGATAGTTTTCCAGTTGCTGTTCTTCACGCGACTTGTATTTGATCTTGCCGAGTTTCGTTACGCCGTCGATAAGCATAGCGACTTCATCGCCGAACAGTTCTTTCATCTGATCGAGCGTATATGTCGTATCTTCTACGACATCATGCAGGAGCGCAGCACTTACAGTCACCTCATCTATATGAAGCTCTGTCAATATCTTTGCAACCGCAAGCGGATGAATGATATAGTCTTCCCCAGATGCACGCTTCTGCCCCTTGTGAGCATCATATGCAAGCTCATATGCACGACGTAAAAGGCCATCATCTGCACTAGGCTCATACGACTTTATTGCCATGATTATATCATCGATTGTTACATTTTCTTTTGCTTTATCATCCATAGCTACGCGCTCCCCGTCATTAGGCTATTATAGATTCATTTTAGCAGATGGGATACGTTTTTTCAATTATTGCTGCCAAGCCTATACGTCTCGGAATCTGAAAGATTCATGCGTCCCTCAACGTGTACCATCCTATAACCCTCTGATGTGCGATTCAGAAGCCCCAGTTCGAGAAAGATATTGATTGCTTTTTCCATGGTGAATACAGATACGTTACCACCCTGTGCTACGAAATGACCTGCTATCTCCACAATGTCACCTGCTATCGTTCCACATTCAGTCTGCTGCCTATGAAGGAAACGATATATACTGGCAAGCAGATCGCGATTGGGGAATATCCTGCCTTGCGCTGGTGTCGTTAAAGCTTCAGCTACGCACTGCACCTTGCGTCTTCCCTGCCATTCATTGATTGATGGCACGTAGGCGATATCAATATTGCTGGCATTCACCAAGGGAACAAAAGATGCCCCATTCCATGAAAGCACATCGACACTATTACTATCGGTTGTCAGCAGACCTTTCATATGCTGACCATCGCTGCCGATAGCTTTTGCATATGAGAGCCTCACGTTACGTGCACCAAACAGCGGTTTGGGATTTCCTTCACCGCATGGCTCAAGGAGTTCCATCTCACCTATCATTTGCTCTGTGATATCTGATGGCATAATCTCTGCTGCAATATCGATCTCTGGTATATAGTCATCTGGCTTCAAATGATTTTTTGCATAATCATCCATTGCACGTTGAAATGCTGCCATATCACATGTATCGAGTGCAAGTCCAGCAGCCATTGAATGTCCGCCAAAATGTTTAAGCAACCCTTTGGCGCTTTCCAATGCATCGTGCATGTCAAATCCCTTTATGCTCCGGCATGATCCTGACGCCTGACTCCCATCCTCTGAGATGCTCAGTACGATCACTGGGCGATAATATTTCTCTACGATGCGCGATGCAACTATACCTATAACCCCGGGATGCCAGCCCTTTTGTCCGACTATGATGACCTTGTGCATAGGCTGGCTTCGTATGATTTCCTCCGCCTCAGCAAAAATATGGTGTTCTATAGCCTGTCTTTTTGTATTCAACTCACTGAGCTTTGCAGCAAGTGGCTCTGCCGTTTGTTGGTCTCTAGAGAGCAGCAGACTGGTTCCCATATGTGCACTACCAATTCTCCCGGCAGCATTGAGACGTGGTCCAGCCATGAAGCCTATCGTCTCGGATGTGACAAAGCGCGCCTTTGTATTCGCTGAGGCTATCAATGCAGCGATGCCTGGAACGGGATGTTCATTGATCGCACGCAGCCCCTCCGTGACAAGCCGCCTGTTTTCTCCTATCAGCGGTACTATATCAGCAATCGTTGCCACTGCAGCTAACTGCTTCAAGCCGTAAATCAGCTTTTCTAAAGACGCATCTATCTCATCATCTGAACGCGGCAAAAAACCTTCTGGCTCTAAGATATTCGATGGATCAACGATGTCAGCACCGGCAGCGATCAAAGCCTCGACTAATTTTTCAGCGACACCCGCACCACAGTAGTCGTGGAATGGATACACCTCTCCTGCCTGATGGAGATCGACAAGTGCGGCAGCCCTCGGCAGCTCTGAACCCGGTAGATGATGATCCGTTATCACCATGTCCATCTTGCCGGAGATATGCTCTGCCTCCTTGACCGATGTAATGCCGCAGTCCACAGTCACGATCAAATCGGTCCCATTGGCTGCTATCTTGTCAAGAGCATCATTATGGAGGCCATATCCCTCATTGATTCGATCCGGGATATAGTAATCCACATCTGCCCCAAAAGCCCTAAATGCGGTGAGGAGTATGACCGTCGCATCCATACCATCTGCGTCATAGTCTCCGTAGATGGTGATCTTCTCTCCCTCCTCTATGGCTCTAAGGATCCGTCCCACAGCCTGCTTCATGCCATTCATCTGTAATGGGTCACCATATGGCACCTTCTCTGGATGGAGGAATGCTTCTGCAGCTTCTGGTGTTTTTATGCCACGCCCTATAAGGAGTCCGGCGAGAAACGCAGAGCAGCCTGTTTCTTTTGCAAGCAGATCCGCATCCTCTTTTTTTATATGCTGTAAGTTCCATCTTTTTTCCATAAAGCCCATCCTCCAAAGGATAATCATTTAATACAGAAAAGCTCTACCTTTTCATGTGCAGGACCCTCAAAGAATGCTATACGTAGTGGAACATGCCCTTCAACGGCAGCAACTTCATCATCTCTCGGCTCTATCAGTATCTTCATGCCTGCCGAGCGTGCTGCCTCTACCGCCTTGTCTACATCATCGGTCCGCAATGCGAAATGCTCAACTACGCCTCTTGGAAGTTGCTCATCGGCATCTGCGAACAATTCTATTATGCCATCACCCGTATCCAGCATCGCACCCTTCTTTGTGCCACTTCCCCAATGCCTGCATACGGGTATTCCCATGACATCCCGATAGAAGTTCACGACATCATCGAGCTGCTTATCACCATTGCAGCGTATGCACACATGGTGGATACCTCTTATGAGCTTTTCTGAATGACTGCCAGACATATGATTTATGAGGCTCGCCTGATATGCAGCACCAAAGCCGTTATCTATATTCACTACAGATACGCCGCTCGCACAGGAGTTCAGCATTGAAAGCAGAGCCGATACGCCACCGAACGAAGCCCCATATCCGACACTTGTTGGCACGGCTATCACCGGGCAGGAGACAAGCCCACCAACGACACTTGCCAAAGCGCCTTCCATTCCTGCGATAACGATTATGGCCTTGGCATCCTTGAGCATATCCATATGGGCAAAAAGCCTGTGTATACCGGCAACTCCTGCATCATAGCAGCGTGCTACATGATTGCCCAACACCTCAGCGGTCACAGCCGCCTCTTCTGCAACAGGGATGTCGCTCGTTCCCGCCGTAATCACTGCTATCGTTCCATCACAATCCGGCTCAGGGATATCGCCCAGTATACCGGTCCTGCCATCTTTCCTGTAGTCGAGATCTGATATACTTTCCTGGACTTTTGCCGCTTTTTCCTCAGACAGCCGTGTCACTATGACTGGCAGTGCATGTTTTGACTGCATAGCCTGAAGTATCGATATGATCTGCTCTGCAGACTTGCCTTCACCATAAATAACCTCATTAGAGCCCTTACGCGCTTTGCGACCGGTATCCACCTTAGCAATACCTATATCTACAAATCCTCTCTCTTCTAGATTTGCCACCGCTTCATCAACGCTCATCCGTCCATCTCGTACATTTTCAAGCATTTCTTTATAGTCCATTTCATGTACCCCCATCATGATGATTTATGCAATATCTCGTTTTGACTTCCCATACGATATCCATCGAGGTCAAGCGTCACATATTGAAATCCCAGGGAATGGAGTTTAGCTGCTATCTCACGCTGATGCTCTATCAGGACGCCTATGCTCTTGGGCATCACTTCGATTCGTGCGATATCTCCATGATCGCGTACCCTGATCTGTCCACTGACGAATCTATGAATCAGGCTTTCCGCTTTATCTATGCGAAGCAATCGCTCCCGTGTAAGAATGAGTCCATATGCGACACGTGAGGCGAGGCATGCGGCGCTCGGTTTGTCCCATACAGGTAGTCCCCATTCCTTAGCCAGCTTTCGTATATCCGACTTACTGAATCCACACTCTGCGAGTGGGCTCCTAATACCTAGCTCATCAACGGCTTTCATGCCAGGACGATAATCTCCTGCATCATCGATGTTTGATCCATCTGCAACATAAACGAATCCATGATCACTGGCCCATTTCTTCATCTTCATGAAGCGAGCTCTCTTACAATAGTAGCAACGTTCCTTATCGTTCTTGACTACATCGTCTTCATCAAGATCATGCGCCGGTATCTCTATATGTCTGATATGAGCAAGCTCTGCACATTTTTCTGCATCAAGGCGCTCGCTTTCTGGAAGCATCTCTGAAACAGCCGTCACCGCTACAGCTTTATCTGCAAGTGCTTTTTGTGCCGCCATAGCCAAAAGCGAGCTATCTACACCTCCTGAGAGCGCGACGACGACACTTCCATAATTCCTGAGGCAATTTATCAGCTTTTCCTCTTTTTCCCTCATGTATTATTCCCCTAATGCTTTCCTGAGTGCATTCATCATCACATTCCTGTCCGCATCGACGTCCAGCCACAGCCTGAAAGAAGCCGCTCCCTGTCCAACGAGCATCGCCTCGCCGTTAAGTATCTTATGGCCATGTGACTCGGCTTCAGCCAAGAATCGTGTCTTTGAAGGCGTATATATGACATCATTCACGAATGCACTCTGCTTCAATGCGTCCCAATCAATTGGTGGCATGTCTTTATCATTAGGTGCCATGCCGAGTGGTGTCGTATTGATCAGTATATCGGTGTCAGAGAGAATCTCCTTAAACTCATCACTTTCCCATTCATGCACCCCGATAGTTGCATAGTCAGAGAAATAATCAGCGACTATACCAGCCTTTCCGGGATTCCTCACACCTATATCTATCTTAGAAGCGCCTTCTCTTATGACCCCCCACAGGACAGCCCTTGCTGCTCCGCCTGCACCCAGGAGCGTCACATGCTGGCCCTCAGGGCATATCCCAGACGATGACAGCCCATCCAGGAATCCATTCACGTCTGTATTATAGCCCGTTAATCTTCCATGATCGCATACGACCGTGTTAACGGCTCCTATGACCCGAGCGTCATGCTCTATTGAGTCCAGCAATGGCATGATTGCCGACTTATGTGGTATCGTCACATTCCATCCCAAGAATCCCATCGTCCTAAGTCCGGCAACTGCTAAACGCAAGTTCTCGGGCTTAACTGGCATGGCGATATACACCGCATCTACACCGGCTGCCGCAATGGCTGCATTTTGCATAACTGGCGAAAGTGAGTGAATAATGGGATCTCCCATGACTCCGATATTCTTTGTCTTCCCGGTAAACATCTCCAGCACCTCATATCTGTAAATTTGTATCATGTGGCTCTCATTATAACACGTTGTAAAGAAAAAATCATTACATACGAAAAAGTCCGCCATACGGCGGACTTTACACTGTTCTCCCAAAACTATACAAAAGCGAACCGACATCTCAGTCTCTACAAGTGAAGCTCTCGGCTTATTAGTACGGGCCCGCTCAGCC
>OMZT01000137.1 GCA_900315615.1 uncultured Veillonellaceae bacterium
ATATCGGCGTGGAATGATGATCGGCTGAGACGGGAATTCCCGACTATGGAGGTAACGATTTATGGACAAAAAGAAGGGCACGGAGATTAAGACTATCGAGGGTAAGCTTTCACGCGATGATGCTCTGAAGACAGCTATGAAGCAGATCGAGAAGGATTTCGGTCAGGGAGCTATCATGCGGCTTGGTGACGCGAAGGCGGCGATGAAAGTAGATGTGATTCCTACGGGAATCATGCCTCTTGATGCAGCCCTCGGTGTCGGTGGCCTTCCACGCGGCAGAATCATAGAGATATTCGGACCTGAGTCATCAGGCAAGACAACAGTTACACTGCATATGATCGCAGAGGTACAGAAAAATGGTGGCATAGCGGCATTCATAGATGCAGAGCATGCACTCGACCCGGTATATGCGAAACATCTTGGCGTTGATATAGATAATTTGCTGATCTCACAGCCAGATACTGGTGAGCAGGCACTGGATATCGTTGATGCGCTTATAAGAAGCGGCGCCATAGACATCATCGTCGTTGACTCCGTAGCAGCACTCGTACCGCAGAAGGAGATAGAAGGCGACATGGGGGATTCTGTCGTCGGTCTTCAGGCGCGTATGATGAGTAAGGCTATGCGCAAGATGACAGGTATCATCAGCAAGTCAAAGACGGTCGCTGTATTCATCAACCAGATCAGGGAAAAGGTCGGCATCATGTTCGGAAACCCGGAGACGACCACCGGAGGAAAGGCATTGAAGTTCTATTCTTCGGTTCGTATAGATGTACGTAAGGGCGAGTCTATCAAGCAGGGCTCTGAGATCATTGGCTATAAGACGAAAATAAAAGTCGTCAAGAACAAGGTGGCTCCGCCGTTCAGGACCGCGAATGTCGAGATGATATTCGGAGAAGGCGTGTCCAAGCTCGGGACGATTCTCGACCTTGCCGTAGATTATGGCCTCGTCGATAAGAGCGGCGCATGGTTCTCCTATGACGGTCAGCGAATCGGCCAGGGTAAGGAGAAGGCTAAGGAATATATGGCAAACCATCCTGATGTGTTCGCAGAAGTCGAGGCAAAGGTTCGTGCTAAAATGTTACCTGGAGAGGATGGGGCAGCAGATGATGCAAAGGAAGAACCGAAAGACAGCGCTCCAGAAAGCGACGGAGTATCTGGCGAGGAGTGAGCAGAGCTCATCGATGATCATGCAAAAACTCCTTCAAAGCGGTTATGATGTCGAAGAGGCCGAGACGGCGATCAATACACTAAGGGAACGGCATTTCATAGATGATGCTGCAGCTTGTCGCAGCCAATTGGCATACATGTATGAGGATAGCAGCCAGAGCATGAGACAGATTCATGCCAAGCTTATCCGCAGAGGTTTTCCATCGGAACTCATAAGTGAAGCGATAGATGAGCTTGATGGATGTGAGGATAGAGAGATTGAAGCTGCCATGAAGGCACTGCGTCATCGCTCCTGGAAAAGCGGTGACAGGCAAAAGATGAAGGCATATCTATACAGGAAAGGTTTTTCCTATGATGTGGCTTCCAGTGCCGTCGAGGCATTCATAGATGCTGATAGGGAAAGATTCATGGAAGAGGAAGAGGAGGACGACTAGTGTCTGATAAGAATGAGATCGTACTGGTGCTTGATTTCGGCGGTCAATATAATCAGCTGATTGCAAGGCGTGTACGTGAATGCAGCGTCTATTGCGAGGTTCATCCAGGCACGATGGACATCGCTAAGATCAAGGCAATGGCACCTAAGGGGATTATACTGACGGGTGGACCTCAGAGCGTGTACGGTGACGGTGCGATGCTCTGCAGCCCTGAGCTTATGAACCTCGGCATACCTGTACTTGGGATATGCTATGGCTCGCAGCTTATGGCACATGTGCTTGGTGGTGAGGTAAAGCCTGCGCCAAAGAGTGAATACGGAAGGACAAACGTTCATATAGATGAGCCTTCCTCCAAGCTTTTCCATGATGTCAATTCAGATACGATCTGCTGGATGAGTCATACGGACTATATCTCGAAGTTGCCGCAAGGCTTCATCAAGACGGCATCATCCGCCGATTGCCCGAATGCAGCGATGGAAGATGAATCGCGAAATCTCTACGCGGTGCAGTTCCATCCGGAAGTCATGCATACGGAGGAAGGACGAAAGATGCTTCAGGCGTTCGTGTATGATGTATGCGGCTGCAGCGG
Organism: uncultured Veillonellaceae bacterium; assembly: GCA_900315615.1. Lineage (GTDB taxonomy): Bacteria > Bacillota > Negativicutes > Selenomonadales > Selenomonadaceae > RUG114. Next base: position 2,194 of record OMZT01000137.1, read on the forward strand.
AGATTGGAAGATGGACTCATTCGTTGAAAAGACGGTTCGGAGCCTGAGGACGAAAATCGGTCATGGCAAGGCGCTTTGTGCATTGTCTGGTGGCGTTGATTCCTCGGTTGCTGCCGTTCTTATGTCGAAGGCAATAGGTCGTCAGCTGACATGCGTATTCGTCGATCATGGCCTACTTCGCAAAAATGAGGGCGATGAGGTTGCAGCCGTGTTCGGCCCAGATGGTCCATACGATGTGAATTTCGTTCGAATAGATGCACGAGAGCGCTTCCTGAAGAAGCTAGAAGGTGTGACAGACCCTGAGCAGAAGAGGAAAATCATCGGCGGTGAGTTCATACATGTCTTTGAGGATGCCGCAAAGAAGATCGGTCATGTGGATTACCTCGTGCAGGGAACTATATATCCGGATGTGATAGAGAGCGGACTGGGAAACTCAGCAAAGATAAAGTCACATCACAATGTCGGAGGATTACCCGATCACGTAGATTTCAAGGAAATCGTGGAGCCACTTAGAATGCTTTTCAAGGACGAGGTGCGTAGTGTAGGGCGTGAGCTTGGCATACCGGGCTACCTCGTGGACAGGCAGCCTTTCCCAGGGCCAGGGCTTGGTATACGTATCATAGGCGATGTGACAGAGGAAAAAGTACGTATCGTACAGGAAGCCGATGCGATATACCGTGAAGAAGTCGAAAAGGCTGGCGCACAGAAGGATCTTGGACAGTACTTCGCAGCTCTTACGAACATGCGTTCAGTCGGAGTGATGGGCGATGGCAGGACCTATGATTATGCCATCGTGCTTAGAGCAGTGAAGACGAGCGACTTCATGACAGCTGAAAGCGCACAGCTTCCATGGGATGTATTGCAGACCGTGACGAGTCGTATAGTAAATGAAGTAAAAGGCGTTAATCGCGTGCTGTACGACTGCACAGGAAAGCCACCTGCTACGATAGAGTTCGAATAAG
>OMZT01000131.1 GCA_900315615.1 uncultured Veillonellaceae bacterium
CGAGTGGTTAAAGGGAACAGACTGTAAATCTGTCATCTTCGGATTACGATGGTTCGAATCCATCCCTGCCCACCATGCAGATAAGAGACTGTGTTAACGCACAGTCTTTGTTTATTTTATATACATTTAGGGGCTGATTATGGTGATTAGCAATCTTGTCGTTGCCTTCAGTGCTGTTGTGCCTTTGTTTGCATTGATGCTGATGGGGCTCTATATACGTCATGCTAAATTGATGACTGACACCGAATTAAAGCATATGAATGCGATGGTATTTCGTGTATTTTTTTTCTGTATGATGTTTTATAACATATATAACACCGATATATCAGAAGTATTTAGACCAAAGCTTATGCTCTATGGCGGTGGCATGGTAATACTTGTAGCGATAATCGCCGCATTGATCGTAGTGCCGTTTGAGAAGGAGAACAGGCGTCGTGGCGTGATGGTGCAGGCTATTTTCCGCAGCAACTTTGTCCTTATGGGCATACCGCTTGTCATGAATATCTTCGGTCCTGACGAAGTTGCTGTTACGACGATGATGATTGCGATCATAGTGCCTATATATAATGTGCTTGGCGTTTTGGTTCTAGAGACCTTCAGAGGCGGTCATTTTGCGGTCTTGCCTGTGCTGAAGGGAGTCATTACGAATCCTATGATAGAAGGCGCATTGCTCGGAGCAGCTTTCCTGTTGCTGGGTATTACGATTCCAGAGCCTATATTGAAGCCTATTCGTCAGGTGGCAGCCGCTACGTCACCGGTTGCGCTGATCATATTAGGCGCTTCATTCAAGATGAACACGGTTTCTGCTGAGAAGATTCAGCTAGGATTTTGCGTCGCCATGAGACTTATCGTAGTGCCAGCCGTAGTGCTCGGCATTGCAGCGGTGCTGGGGTTCCGTGGCGTGGATTTCGTTACGCTCGTTGCCATCTTCTGTACGCCTTGCGCCGTCGCCTCATTTGCTATGGCACAGCAGATGGGAGGAGATGCGGATTTGGCGGGCAATTGTCTCATATTCACATCTGGCCTTTCGTGCGTGACGATATTCTGCTGGATACTGCTGTTCAAGACACTGGGGATGTTCTAAGTTTACCATCGTATAAAAAAAGAGCCTTGTGGCTCTTTTTTTTATACGATGGATCAAATGCTCATACGAATGTTCCTTATGACTTTCTGCAGTGCCTCTATATGCTCGCTCGTGCGGCGGTTCAGGTCGTCTAGATCCTTACTGGATTCGGCAGAGTCTTGTATGTGCTTTATGCTGCTTGCAAGCGTCTGATGCAGTGTGCTGACCTGATTCGTGAAATGCTCGTTGAAGTCTGTTATCTTCGATTCAAATCCCTTATTGTCATCGAGGATCTTGTCTATCTCCTCGACATCATGCAGCAGTAGACGTATCGCTTCGTCGGAGCTCTGCAGGCTTTCCTGCGTGTTCTTGGACAGCTTTCCAACCTCCTGTGCTACTACGGAGAAGCCTCGTCCTGCTTCGCCGGCACGTGCGGCTTCTATCGCAGCATTAAGTGCGAGCAGGTCAATCTGGGAGGATATCTCATTGATGATATGCATGATTTCATCGATCTTCTGCGTGCTTTCGTTAAGAGCGCCGAGTTTTGGCATGATTTCCTGGTTATGATCCATCATCTGATGGAAGAAATTCGCTTGTTCATCCATACCTTTTGACATGCCATCGATCGAGTCTCGGATTACAGATACCTCCTTTGATGTCTCCTTGATATTCTGTATGATACCTGGGATCTTCTGCTGGTAGGTCATGAATCCATTTATTATACCATCTTTGAGCTTTCCGACATTCTGACTGAGCGCCAGGTCTCTTTCAGTGAAGAAGAGGCAGCAGTTAGCATAATGTATCGCAAAGTTGTCGATGTAATTCGCATGGAATATCTCGCCTGGCGCTGTTCGGTAGAAGAACAGCCCTGTAAGCGTCTCGTTCATGTGCAGGCCGTCTATTTCGCCAAAGCTTGAGAAGCCCGCTACAGGCATGCCACTGAAGCCGTTAAACTGCTTGATTTCATCTGGGTGGCAGAGGCGACGGAGTATGCAATCGTTGAGGATGGCACCTATCGGCTCTGGTTTTGCTCTCTTGAAGACTTCATGATCCCTGAGAGTCGTGTCTATGAGGTTCGTACGATGTATGAGGTGTATATCCTCACCGGCTACGATATCGCAGAAGAAGGAGACCGTTTCATCATCGTTTATCGATGCGACAGAACGGATGAAATCTTCACCATCTACTACGCTTGAGAAGGTGTAGTCGTTCATGATCTCACGCAGCTCATCGGTCGTAGAACATCCGAAGTGATTCTTCAGGGCTTGTACGATGGATATTGAACCAGATGGGGAATCCACGGAACGGATGAACCTTAGTGATGTATTCGCGTCTACGACATGGAACGTAACATCGGTACGCTCACCAGCCTGCGTCTTGAATATGCTGTAATGATAGTCCTGCGACAGACGGACAAACGTGACGACCGCGTGATTCTCATATGATGAATTGCCATCGTATATGTATGTGTGATCAAAATTGAGGCTGCCGCCAGCACTGCCTCCGATATACGGACACGGGAACTTCTTGCTGGCGTACATTGCCTGCAGTACGAACGTTTCACAATTGGAAAGCCCATCCACATATACAAGTGCAAAGCATTTGTCAGCATTGATCCTAAAGGGTGGCATAGCTTTCTCGAAATCTTGACGCAACTTTTCCACGCGTTCGTTTACGCCTATTCCAACATGTCCCTGCCTTAGGTCGTCGTTCGGTATAGGAATGCTGACCGTGTATACACCCTCTATCATGCGCTTAGAGAAGGATTCGAGCAGTATGGTGCTGCGCCCGTTTGGCGCTTCACAGTACAGGCTCGTTCCATCGTTTTGGCAGAGCTCGCCCGAGTCCGTCATCATGATGAGCTTCGCATCTGACTGCAGTACGGACTTTATGCGCCTTGCGGCGTCATCGAGATTGACATCATCACTGGCAAATCCTATGACCAGTGACGTGCCGCCCGCGAGATCGAAGAGCGGTGCGAGATGTGCATTGTCAAGCTCGGAAAGGTTAAGCCTCATAGCCTTTATGTCGTCCCCATTTGTAGTATGCGGCGTAGTATCTTGAGCAGCGCGGAATGTGTTTTTCGTGCCGTCCGGCATAGCGACAGAGCGCGCCGATGGTCTTGCCTGTGTCGGCTGTCCAGCTGCGGGTATTCCCTTTTTAGATGAAAATGGATTGAACACAATTGTGCCACCTCATTACTCATGTGTTTCTAGACACGGCTTAAAGATATAAAGAGCGTTATTTACTGTGCGATATCGTGATATCCTGCACGTCCAATAATATCCTTATATTAATATAATATGTTTTCGATAAAAATGTATTTTTTCCTCTATTTACTCATCTTTAAAATAAGTGTATTCTCCATAAAAACATTTGTATATATAATTTCTTTAACAAAATAAGTGAAACATAATATTGTCCACGATGTACAGAATTAAATCCTAAAAAAACAAAAAACAGGTTGACAAATGATTCGAATGCTGTAATAATGTATACAAGTTTACAGCGTTACACATTTGAGGCCAAGAGATAGGCACTATCCTTTTGGAGGTATATTCATATGAAACATGTGATTTCCATATTGGTTTGCAATCATCCTGGTGTCCTTGTGCGCGTTGCAAGCATGTTTTCACGCCGTGAGTTCAATATAGACAGTCTGGCTGTTGGTATCACGGAGTCACCAGATTTTTCACGTATTACGGTTGTCATGCAGGGAGATTCATACCTTGTATCGCAGATGATCAAGCAGCTTGAGAAGCTCCCCGATGTACGTGCCGTTGAGAGGCTGGATCCAGCCTCTTCGGCATGCAGAGGCATGACGATGGTGAAAGTCAAGGCGGACGACCGTGACAGGCTTGATGTGTTGAAGATAGCAGAGCTTTTCAGGGCGCATGTTATCGATGTTGAACCTACAACACTTATTTTCGAGATTACCGGCAGCGATGATAAAGTGACAGCATTCATGCAGTTGCTTGCACCATATGGTGTGCTCGAAGTCATACGGACCGGACTGATAGGATTGAGCCGCGGTGAAGATACACTCGTCAAACATAGTGGGGAGAGACAGTATTATGGCAAAAACTTATTATGATCAGGATGTCAACTGGGAAGCAATCAAGGGCAAGACGGTTGCCATCATCGGATATGGCAGCCAGGGACATGCACATGCGCTGAACCTCAAAGACAGCGGCATAAATGTCGTAGTCGGCCTCTATGAAGGCAGCAAGTCCAAGAAAGCAGCAGAGGAGCATGGCCTGAAGGTCCTGCCGGTTGCAGATGCTGTTAAGCAGGCTGATATTACGATGATCCTGATCCCGGACGAGAAGCAGGCTGATGTTTATAAGACGGAGATAGGTCCTAACCTCAAGTCCGGTAGCGCGCTTGCTTTTGCTCATGGTTTCAACATCCATTTCAAGCAGATCGTCCCGCCTGATGATGTTGACGTATTCATGGTTGCTCCAAAGGGACCTGGTCATCTTGTTCGTCGTACATTCGTCGAGGGCGGCGGCGTCCCGGACGTGTTCGCAGTAGAGAAGGATCCGTCTGGCAATTGCCGTGATATCGCAATGGCTTATGCACGTGGCATCGGCGGCACTCGTGCAGGCATCATCGAGACTACGTTCAAGGATGAGACCGAGACAGACCTCTTTGGTGAGCAGGTCGTTCTGTGCGGCGGTATCACGAACCTCATCCAGAATGGCTTCGAGACACTTGTCGAGGCAGGCTATAAGCCAGAGATGGCATACTTTGAGTGCTTCCATGAGATGAAGCTCATCGTTGACCTCATGTACGAGGGCGGCATGACGAAGATGCGTAAATCTATCTCCGATACTGCTGAGTACGGTGATTATACGGTTGGACCGAAGATCGTTCCGTCTGATGTGAAGGTGCGTATGCATGCAGCGCTGAAAGACATCCAGGATGGTACGTTCGCAAAGGATTGGCTGCTTGAGAATAAGGCTGGCGGTCGTGCACACTTCCTGGCTATGCGTCGCATCCATGCTGAGCATCCGATCGAGAAGGTCGGTAAGGAACTGCGTGCTATGATGCCGTGGCTGAAGGATGGCGCAGACCTTTCCAAGGACTGATCA
>OMZT01000129.1 GCA_900315615.1 uncultured Veillonellaceae bacterium
AGCGATCTCTATGATGCATGAGGCAGGTGCGGTGACATCACTCGCACATTATCATAAGAGGATCGGTTTGGCTGGTATGACGCGTGAAGAACAGGAGATGGCGATAGCTGAACTCCGTTCCTATGGACTTGATGGCATGGAGATGTACTATCCAACATATACAGCTGAGGATGCCGCATATGCGAGGGAGTGGATCGTGCATTATGGGCTCATCGCGACGGGTGGATCGGATTTCCATGGCGCGAATCGTCCAGGGACAGAGCTCGGTACGGGCATAGATGACAACCTCCATATACCGTACGAGATCATGTTATCAGTCAAGGATGCGTTACCAAAGCATAAAATGTAAAAAAATGAAAAGTATATTGCGTTTTCTGTAAAATGTTGTATGATAAAAGCGTGGGGCTGGCACTATCAGATGTATGTGGTGTCAGCATGTTGATGCTTGATATTGGGAGGTAAGCAGCATGAAGAAATGGGTTTGCAATGTATGTGGCTATGTTTATGATGAAGCGGTCGGGGATCCGGATAACGGAATTGCACCAGGCACGAAGTTCGAAGACCTGCCCGATGATTTCACATGTCCGCTTTGCGGAGTCGGTAAGGACGATTTCTCACTTCAGGAGTGATATATATCCTGTCAGCATGTAGGTCGAATATCTATAAACAACGTTAATGGTGGGATAAAAATCTATTGATTTATGTGCTGATGCTTGATATAATGATGTAGTAATGGGTCTGGGACAGACATATTTATAGATGATTTTGCTCTGCCCTGGAAATAATAAGGAGGCTGTTTTACATGAAGGTTACAGTTGTTGGTGCAGGTGCAGTCGGAGCTACGGTTGCTAATGTCATTGCTACGAAGAACTTCGCAAGCGAAGTCGTCCTCGTTGATATCAAGGAGGGTGTTTCTGAGGGCAAGGCTATGGACATCATGCAGTCCTCACAGCTCTTGAATTTTGATACAAAGGTGACAGGTGTCACGAACGATTACAAGGCTACCGCTGGCAGCCAGGTCGTAGTCGTCACCTCTGGTATGCCTCGTAAGCCGGGTATGAGCCGTGAGGATCTTATCGGCGTTAATGCTAAGATCGTTAAGAGCGTTGTCGATCAGGCTCTGGAGTTCTCCCCAGATGCTATCTTCGTCATCATCTCCAACCCAATGGATACGATGACCTACCTCACGCTGAAGGATACGAAGCTCCCGCGTGGTCGCGTTATCGGCCAGGGCGGCATGCTCGACAGCAGCCGTTTCCGTTATTTCCTGTCCAAGGCTCTGCAGGATGCAGGCTACGACGCTACACCGACCGATATCGATGCTCTCGTCATCGGCGGCCATAGCGATAAGACCATGGTTCCGCTGGCTTCTCTCGCAACCTACAAGAGCATCCCTGTCAAGAACCTCCTCTCCAAGGAAGCTCTCGACGATGCAGTTGCAAAGACGAAGGTTGGCGGTGCTACGCTGACGAAGCTCCTCGGTACCTCCGCTTGGATGGCTCCAGGTGCTGCTGCTGCTGAGATGGTTCAGGCAATCGCCCTTGATTCCCACAAGCTCATTCCGAGCTGCGTATACCTTGATGGCGAGTACGGCGAGAAGGATCTCTGCATAGGCGTTCCGTGCCTGCTCGGTGCAAAGGGCGTTGAGAAGATCGTTGAGCTCGATCTCGATGCTGATGAGAAGGCTAAGTTCGAGGAGAGCGTACAGGCTGCACGCAACACGAACAGCAAGCTTGGTGAAGCACTCAAATAATAATCCTTGTAGGATAATGATAAAGGCCGCACACATATGTGTGCGGCCTTTTCTTACGGTGCGCCTGACGTGGGCGTGTTCTTACTCGTTTAAGCCAATCATGCACCGGGCGAAGAGACTATTTTCTGGGATTCTCCACGCGGCATGTATCTCCGATGGAAGCCCTGCTGTGTCCCTCAAAGATGATCTCACTTGCCTTTCGCATGAGCTCGTCCTGCTCTGCACTGGCGTTCTGGAATATGACCTTCTTAGTGGCTTCTTCCCCGGCTTCCGTCAGGGACAGCTGCAGGCGGTGATCTTTATCACTGCGGAAGGAATACTGCATCCTCGTCTCAAGCCATTCGGTGATCATGCTCACGTTCTGCTCAGAAGCGTGCTTGTTGTATTCCTTGTAGGCTGCCGCGGCTATGGCTGCGGCGGCCTTTTTGCTGTCAGTACAGCCGAGTATGGAGAACTCCGTGCCATGTGGGTCCGTAATCATCTGATGCACGATATACATGAAATCATTTCCTTTCGATAAGATATGATAATAAAATAGGGACGCTTCTGCGCCCCTGATTTTATTGCTATTAGAGCTTGAATTTATTCAGATATTCTTCAATAGTGCGTGCGGACTCAGAAACAGTTGCTGCGCTGTCATCAACGCTTGCACTTTCGTCTGCTACCTGTCCTGCACTCTTCGTGAGGTCATCAATCGTATTGGATACCTCATCCGTGCTTGCTGACTGCTCCTCAGATATAGCGGCAACGGAGGTCGCTATGCTGTTGACACTGGAGACCTTCTCGATCATGTCGTTTACCGTCTTTCCAGTCATCTCAAGGGATGTGAACATGGTTCCAAAGGCCTTTCCAGCGGTGCTGACGGATTCCACACCGGAGTTGATATCGTTTACAGTAGCGCTGGACCTCTCAGAGAGCTCAGCCATCTGCTTCGTTATGCCATCGATGATTTCAGATATCTTAGTCACAGACTCGGCACTGTTCGCCGCCAGGTTGCCTATCTCGCCTGCTACAACAGCGAAGCCCTTGCCGGCTTCACCAGCACGTGCAGCTTCGATAGAAGCATTGAGCGACAGTAGATTTGTCTGCTCTGCGATGGAGCTGATCAGTGCTGTGATGTTCGTTATCTTCTCTGTGGATTCGCTGACATTTGCAACGACCTTGTTCATGCCCGGTACTGCCTCTGCAAGAGCATGCATCTTCGTTTCGAGATTCTCCATGTCCTTGCGGCCATTACGTGCCTTTGCGACGAGGTCAGATACGGTGCTCTCTGTTTCAGAACCCTGCTGGCTGAGAGATGCGACCTCGCCAGCAAGCTCTGTTGCATTGTTGGCAAGCTCGGTGACGGCCGATGCCATTCCTTCCATGGTGGTATGGATCTGCGCCATAGAATCAGACTGCTGTGCGGCTTGGTGGTTCAGGCTGCTCGAAGCCGTGCGGCTTGCAGCGGCCTCCTCATCGAGCTTCTTAGTGAGATTCTTTATATCGGTCAGCGTATGGCGCATTTCCTTGACGTATGATCCCATAGCTGCATTCATGACGCTGATTTCATCTTCGCCACCTGAAGGTATATCGACGGTGAAATCGCCAGAAGCAATGCGCGTGATGTTATACGTGAGCTCTGTGACTGGCTTCGTGACGAATGAGGAGACGAGCTTCCATATAGCGAGGCTGATGATGATGATAGCTATGACCAGTATTGTGATGCTGACGTACTGCAAGTGACGGAGCGGTGCCAAGACGGTATCCCTGTCAACCGATGATATCAGTGTCCAGTTCGTACCCGGCACAGGAGAGAATGCGACGATGTACGTCACACCATTAAAGGATTTTATCGCATGTGTCTGGGTATTGCCGGAGTTTATGGCTTCGAGTACAGCGGCCAGGAACGTATCAGATGGATGATCACCCACCTTGGAGCCGACGTATTCAGGGTGGAAATACGAAAGGATGTAATCGTTTGAAAGCATCATCGTGCCGCCCGTCTTCATCGGATGCATATCAGAGACGTACTGGAGTATGCCATTGAGTGCGAGGTCTGCGCTCGCGACACCGGTGCGTCCATCACTGAGCTTCAATGGACGAGTGAAGCTGACGACGAGACCTTTCGTTTGCTCGTCTATATATGGCTCGCCAGGTGCGAACGTTTTATGCCCAAGGCCTTCGGTGTACCATGATTTCTGCGTGATGACGTAATCGGATGGAGGAACCCAGTCAGATGGATCGACCCATGTACCGTCTTGCATTCCGATATAGATGCCGTTCTGACAATCAGGATCTACTTTCATTGTAGGCTTCAAAGCGCTCTTTATCGTGTTTACATCGGTTGCATTCAAGGTTTCGATGGCTGTGATTGAACCATCAAAGCCAGACTCGAGCTTTGAGATCCTGTTACTGATCGTTAATGCATTCGTCTGTGACTCCTGAGTGAGCTGCTCCATTGCCATAGGCTCTATCGTATCCTTCATTTGAATCGAGACGAATACGACGATGGCAATGAGTGCGACAGCGACAAGCGGGATGATAGAAAGCAGCAGCTTACCACTGAGGCTTTTTCGTATGCTGGTATGCCCTCCGATAAGATGGGCAGCAGATTTATCGTCCATGTTTTCCTCCTCCTGAATCGTTCACTTCGCCTATACTACTGGACATGATATAATCGTCATACAGGCATTTGATTTATCTTACTATTTAGTAAGTCTAGCACAAAGAAATTTTATCCGCAAGGACATAGGATATTTTTTAGAGATAAATATATAGTTATTTTCAACATAAAAAGCTTGACATATTTATATTGATGATGTATATTATTAAACGTTGATTGCGAAGGCAGTCACATCAATGGCCCAGTAGCTCAGTTGGATTAGAGTATTTGACTACGAATCAAAGGGTCGAGGGTTCGAGTCCCCCCTGGGTCACCATTGAAGATGAAGTCGGAGACGTTATGTTTCCGGCTTTTTTATATGATAAAAGCTCCGCATCCTCATGCGAAGCTTTTTTTATTCTGTTATGCCGTCATCTGTTAAGAGTGTCGCCGGATCCATATGCATGCGATAACTGAGGGTAAGGAGTTCCTGGTCATCCAGCACGGACTCAATGACAGAAGATGGGAAGTTCGAGAGCAGGACGATACGTGGTGTCTCGAGAGGCTGTTGCTTTTCGTTCGCGAAAAGGCATACGACCGGTGCCTGCGTCTGCCCAGGCGTGACCTCTTTGACGATGGTGTAGCCGAGCTTCGTCTTCATGACCGTTCCGACAGGGAAGATAGCGACATTCTGGAAGAACAGCTGAAGCAGATCCTCATCGAACTGTCCGGGCGACAACTTTGTCATGATCTTATATGCTGTATGCGGCTTGTAAGACCTCTTATATGATCTCTCGCTCGTGAGCGCATCGTACACATCGGCAACCTCTGCGATACGCGCGAATAAGTTGATAGCATTCCCTTTGATATGGCGAGGATAACCGCGTCCATTCATATGCTCGTGGTGCTCATATGCAATCGCTGATATAAGAGATGCCTGCGGTATATGCAGATGTGACAGCCGCTCGCGCCCAACGATAGGGTGGTGGCGTATCATATCGAACTCGGCATCATTTAGAGACGATGGCTTGTTCAGCACGTCTGATGGGATAGAAATCTTGCCGACATCGTGCAGCATACCGCCCAAAGCCAGCGTCATGAGGTCTTTCTTGTCGAAACCACATAGCCATCCCAGCATCGTAGATAGGATGGATACACTCACGGAATGCGCGAACGTGTAGTCGTCATGCAGCCTGATATCCGTCATCTGCACGAGGTTCTCGTGCCTGGACAGTACATCCATGACTATGGCGTCAGTGGACTCGAATAGAGGCTCTATCACGGTGTCACTCAGTTCGGTCGCCTTTTGGAACACGTTGTATACGCGCTGTATAGCGCCGATGCGTGTGCGCTCCTGCACGATGTCATCAGGTGCAGGCGGCGCAGGATGCAGCGTATCCATCGATGTGACGGCAACGCGTTTTATGCCGATATCGCGCAGGCGATTTATGTACTGCTGATTCAGCTTGCTGCCTTTGACGAGGTATGCAGCACCTCTTGAGTTATATATTCCCTGCGCAGTGACCATTCCCTCACGCAGGTTTTTTGTCATGATGCTTATCATCTAATCACCAAACTTTACTGGTCAATATAATCCAGATATACTCATTATATCGTAAAATCCTTCCATATGCAATGCACGAATAAGATTCATTTTTTTTCTTTTCAAAAAAGCGATAAGGCTGTATAATTAACCTTGCATTATATGTGAAACCATTCGTATATTCTAATGAAAGGATGATTGGCTGATGGCGGGGAAAATCGGCCGGCGTGAACAGAAAAAGATGAAGTCACGCGAGGCTATACTTAGTGCCGCGGCAAAACTGTTCGAAGAGAAGGGGTATTCGGACACGTCGATCGTAGACATTACCGCGATGGCAGACCTGGGAACGGGTACGTTCTACAATTATTTCAAGAGCAAGGATGAAGTACTGCTGAGTCTTCTAGAGCTCCTATTCGAGAAGATCCGTACGGCCTCATCGGGACTACATAGAGGGATGCCGGCACGCGAAGTGCTGGAGTCGCTTACGATGTGCTCTGCCAGGCTTGTAAATGATAACAGGTATGTACTGCCATTGTTCCTGAAGGCTTCGGAAAAGTCTGGTGAACCTATCGATCGCAATGCGAAGAACCAGGCACCGGGATTCAGGGAAATGTTCAATGCTGTGCTTCGTTATGGACAGGAGCGCGGCGAGTTCCGTAAGGATATTCCCGCAGACATCGTATCTGAGATGATTCATGCGGTATTCCAGACGGCTTCGTTCAGCCATGTGGATATATCCTTCACGGAAAATGTCAAACTAAAGCTCGAGCTCTTGCTGGATGGATTGAAGCCACAGCAGAAGCGAGAGTAACATAAGGTATGAGTATGTAAGTATATGGAAGGAGACTCACATGATAAGTGTGACCAAACTGCTCTTCTCAAGGGAATATTTTGGCGACAAGCTGCGCTACACGAAGAATGCGTATAGCATGAAAAACGGTGCTGCCGATGGTATCGGCCCAGTCGTAGTATGGAATTCGACGAAGACATGTAACCTTCATTGCATGCATTGCTATATGAATTCCGATTCAAAGCGTTACAGCAATGAACTGACGACAGACGAGGGAAAGAAACTCATCTCAGATCTTTCAGATTTCCATGTGCCTGTACTGCTGTTTTCTGGCGGTGAGCCGCTTACAAGGCCGGATTTCTTTGAACTTGCAGACTATGCGGCAGAGAAGGGGATACGCCCGACGCTGTCGACGAATGGCACGCTTATTACGCGTGATGTCGCACGACGTATCCATGACATCGGTGTCGGCTATGTCGGCATATCGCTAGATGGCCTGAAGGATGTGAACGATAAGTTCCGCGGACGCGGCGGTGCGTACTATCATGCGATGCAGGGTATAGAGAACTGCGTTGCCGTGGGACAGCGCGTCGGTCTCAGGTTTACGATAAACGAGCATAACGCGGAGGAACTAGACAAGATATTCGACTTCATCGAGGAGGAGCATATCAACCGCGTATGCTTCTATCATCTGGTATACTCCGGACGTGGGACGCATATGGTCAATCAGGACTTGACTACAGAGCAGTCGCGCAGTGCAGTAGACACGATCATACGAAGGACGGAGGACTTCGAGCGGCGCGGCCTGGAGAAGGAGATACTGACTGTCGATAATCATTGCGATGGTATATACATGTACCTTAGGGCGAAGAAGCTCGGTCAGGAAAAGGTGGCGGAAAATATCCTCACATATATAAAGAGGAATGGTGGCAATCGCTCTGGTATTGCCTTCGGCGAGGTGGATCCGGAAGGGTATGTGCACCCTGATCAGTTCACTCAGCACCATACGTTTGGGAACGTTAGGGAACGCCCGTTCGGTGAGATATGGACAGATACGTCAAATCCGATAATGGCAGGACTCAAGGATCGCAAGCCGCTGCTTCGTGGACGATGTTCCACATGCAAATGGCTTGATGTATGCAATGGCAATTTCCGTACGCGCGCGGAGGCTGTTACCGGTGATTACTGGGAGTCAGATCCTGCATGCTATCTGACAGATGAAGAAATAGGCCTGGAGGAGAGCGTCAGATGAATATCATATCGTGGAATACCACGAACGCATGTAATATGTATTGTAAGCACTGCTATCGTGATGCTGGCTGTAAGGCAGAGGAAGAGCTCTCTACGAAAGAGGCGAAGAAGCTGCTCGATGAGATCAAGAAAGCGGGCTTTATGATTATGATCTTCTCTGGCGGTGAGCCGCTTTCCCGTCCGGATATCGTCGATCTTACAGCATATGCCAAGAAGCTCGGGCTTATACCCGTATTCGGCTCTAACGGCACGCTCCTGACAAAGGAGCTTGCACATGACCTGAAAGAGGCCGGAGCCTCTGGGATGGGCATTTCCCTCGATTCTATGGATAAGGCGAAGCATGACGAGTTTCGCCAGTTCGATGGCGCATGGGAAGGTGCTGTCCGTGGCATGAAGCTCTGCCGTGAGGCTGGCATACCTTTCCAGATACATACGACCGTGATGGACTGGAATGAGCACGAGCTGGAAGCCATCACGGATTTTGCCGTAGAGTTAGGTGCGAGGGCACACCACTTCTTCTTCTTGGTTCCGACCGGTAGGGCTAAGTCAATAGAGGAAGAATCGCTGCGTGCGAAGTCATATGAGGATGTCCTGACGCGTATCATGAAGAAGCAGCAGGAAGTCGATATTGAGCTGAAGCCGACGTGTGCGCCACAGTTCCTAAGGATCGCAGCAGAGATGGGCGTGAAGACGCGCTTCCACCGCGGCTGCCTTGCGGGTCTAAGCTACTGCATCATCAGTCCTCGGGGAAAGGTTCAGCCATGTGCATATCTCAATATGGAAATCGGTGATGTCCGCAAGACGCCATTCGATGAGATCTGGAAGAACAGCCCTGTGCTGAACCGCCTCAGGACGGTAGAGTACAGCGGCTCATGTGGGCAGTGCCGCTATGGAAAGCTCTGCGGTGGCTGTCGTGCCCGCGCCGCCATATACAACTCAGGGGACTATATGGCCGGTGAGCCATGGTGCCTCTACCATGG
>OMZT01000128.1 GCA_900315615.1 uncultured Veillonellaceae bacterium
TCTTCGACCATTTTCTCGATGAAGTCTATGCTATTGAGAAATGTTCTTGATTAAAACAACTGTTCAATTTGCACTTGCAATTATCCAGGAAATCATTTCATCTTCACGAGCTCATATTCCCTCGTGCCCATACCGATTTTTTCGGCATGTTCGAGGGTTTCTTTCCAATGCACATGAGGATTGCTATCAAGGAGATGATCATGATGGCACTTCCAATCAGGCTTGGCAAGATTATCAGACAGCTGGCTATTCGGCAGCGGAGCCGCCTTCTGACAGGCATCGACACATGCCTGGTCTAGCGCTACTGGATCAAATGAAGCAAACATTCCGATGTTTGGCAGGATAGCCGCATCGTTCTCACCATGACAGTCACAGTTTGGTGAAATGTCCATAGCCAGGTTTATATAGAAGCATGGTCTTCCATCAACGACCGCCTTCGCATACTCAGCCATCTTCTTATCGAGAAGCTGACCTGCATCCCACTGGACGGTCTCTATTGCATCAAAAGTGCATGCACCGATACAGCGTCCGCATCCCTTGCATATGTCCTCATGTATGTGTGCCTTATTGTTTTCATATGTTATAGCATCGGAGCCGCATTCCTTAGCGCATCTCCTACACCCACGGCATAGCTTTTCATTCACCTTCGGCTTGCCTGATGAGTGCTGCTCCATCTTGCCAGCACGGCTACCACAGCCCATTCCTATGTTCTTTATCGCACCACCGAAGCCAGTCATCTCATGCCCCTTGAAATGAGCCAGGCTGATGAATACGTCCGCGTCCATGATTGCACGGCCAATCTTAGCATTCTTTATATACTCGCCACCATTTACTGGAACTTCTACTTCGTCGGTACCTCTCAGCCCATCACCGATAATGATCTGACAGCCTGTCGTAATTGTATTGAAGCCATTTATATTCGCACAATCCATATGCTCTAGCGCATTACGCCTGCTGCCAGGATAAAGCGTATTACAATCTGTCAAAAATGGTAATCCACCCTGCTCTTTTACGAGATCTGCCACTGCCCTTGCATATCCTGGACGCAGATACGCCATATTACCAAGCTCGCCAAAGTGCATCTTTATCGCAACGAACTTGCCATCCATATTGATTTTCTTTATTCCTGCAAGCTTGCACAGTTTCTGGAGCTTCTGCATAAGATTTGTCTGCAGGTCTGTACGAAAATCAGTAAAATATACCTTAGATTTTTCCATATTATCTTCTCCATTCATTACATACTCTTAATATATTATATATATAGCACAAGCAGATGACACATCCACCGAAAGCACATCGGTTATCGAAAGGCCATTGCATTTTACATCGAAAATCTCTTTTCTAAATCTCTTGCCATTGCATTCTGGACATTTCTCCTCCATATCAGGCAAGCGTTGCACGTCGAGCGCTACATTTCAGGTATCACCGGATCATTAAAGATTCTCTAACACCCATTTGATTCCTTTAGCAAGACGTAGATCCGGCTCTCTGAAATGATTGCCAGGATTAAGCTCAAATATGCTTCTGACGATACGTGACACGCAATATTCATGTATTTCCTGTGTCACAGCCTTAGTTGTACAAAGCACCTTATTACGGCTATTGCTCTCTTTGTCTCCCAAGGAAAGGTAAATTGCCTTGCCGCTCTTGAAGCCATGCTCCTTCACAAAATCCCTGAAGCCAGGATACCATACAGAGCCTGATGCAGATACATATCCATCAAATGCCGTTATCGTGCATGCAGCATATATGGAGAGCATTCCAGCCATAGAATATCCTGCAAGCACCCTCGATGAAGGCGCTTCAATATGATTATCTACATCGGGTATGACCTTCTTCGTCAACCATTCGAGGTATTCATCCGCCCGCCCGGCAAATTTATCATTTTTCGTGACAACTGGCTCTGAGGGCCATGGGGACATCTCTTCATCCCAGGCAATATCTGATATCGTAACAAGATTAAAGGGCCTGATCCCAAGCTTCCTGCAATCCTCCAGCAGACTGGCACCATTTTCTTCAAATGAGCTCACGTATACGACTGGAGCATTCTTTTCATGACACTTATATATATTTACAGTTTTTCCATTATCTTTATATGAATCCATGCCGTCTCTCCTTCCCTATGGATATATATTTTATTCCACGCCTGATAATTAATCTCCTTCAATTCGTCACGCCAGATTTTATAACATTGCGCGTGCCGTTTTTTGTTGTTATACTAGTATGAAGCAAAAGGAGGATACTAGTGGAAGATTATACACGCCTGATATTCGTGCTGACAGATCTTGTAGCACCACTTGTGATAGGATATATACTGCACCAGAAGGGAATCATCAATGAGAAGCTTATCGATAAGCTCGTACAGATAAACATCATTGGTCTTGCAACATTCCTTTCATTACTCTCTTTTTGGGTTATGCCACTATCACCGGAACTCCTGATACTGCCATTTTTCGGTATCTTATATGTGCTTGTTCCTGGGATATTCGGCCTGCTTTTCTCACGCAGGTTCCACAATCCTCTCGATCAGGGAGCATATACAATGAGTGCTATGCTCGGCAATCTTGGCACATTAGGTGGAGTATGTGCGTTTATCCTGTTCAGTGAGACAGGCTTTGCATATACACAGATCATAGTCACATTTCAAAACATGCTCCTGGTCATCCTATGCTTCCCACTCGCGCATTATTTCGAGATGAAACAGGTCTCGAAAAGCAGCGGACTTCATATACATTTTTCATTCAAAGAAATGTTTCTCACCAAAAATCAGCTCGCCTTAGTCGGCATGTTTGCTGGTCTTGCATTGGATATTGGAGGGATCCCACGCCCTGCTGTCTTTGCTGACATATTCCAGCTATTCGTACATGCCGGAGCGTGGATTGCCATGCTTCCAGTCGGATGCCTTATCGACTTCAGCAGAGCAAAGCACTTTTATGAAAGTGTGTTGTCGTTGATCCCATTAAGGTTCCTTCTCACGCCTGCCGTGATCTGCCTACTGGCCCGGATCTTCTTCGATGACCATGTTCTCCTCACGTCTATGCTTGTACTCGC
Source organism: uncultured Veillonellaceae bacterium (assembly GCA_900315615.1). Classification (GTDB taxonomy): domain Bacteria; phylum Bacillota; class Negativicutes; order Selenomonadales; family Selenomonadaceae; genus RUG114. The sequence continues at coordinate 3,052 of OMZT01000128.1, forward strand.
CACAGCCCCAACCGCTATAAATGCAGTGCTGACATGCCGCATATATAAGCTGAACGTAGATATGGCCGTCGCGTCATTCCTTTCTACTACCGCGATATATCTTGCAGCCATATTCCCGTTGATTTTTGTCTCGGCTAAGCTGCAATAATAAGAAAAGGAGTCCTTATGGATACAGAAACAGAGGCTGTACTGACGCAGCCGTATAAGGAAATATCATACAAGATGAATCTATTGCTGAAGACCGGGGAGTTACTGGTACGCAGCGGTGCTGACACGAGCCGCATCACAAGGAATATGCTTCGTGCCGCATCATATATGGGCATCCCAAAAAATCGGATACATTACCATATCACATATACCACACTTATGCTGAATATCAATGATGACACACACAGCTATACTGAGTTCAGAAAATGCCAGTATCACGGCGTGAATCTTGCTGCTATCATGGCAATAAGTAAGATGATATGGCGCGCCATGGAGGAGAATTATCCTCTTGAACGCTACGAAAAAGAACTTCTCAAGATACAGCATCAGCCTTCACCATATCCGTTGATCATGCGTGCTGCAGGTGCAAGCTTTGCATGCGGCGGCTTCTCTATCCTGTTCGGTGCAGATTGGATTGCTTTCTTTGCAACGGCCATTGCTTCATTCATAGGATTCTTCGTGCGTGAGCTTTGCCGCCATTATGCATTCCATACGTACGCGACAACAGCCATTACAGCATTTGCCGCAAGCATGGTCGCTTGGAGCACACAATTCGTATTCCCATCATCAACACCGCTGTACCCTATGATGTCATGCTCTCTTTTCCTTATCCCTGGAATACCTATGATCAATGCCATAGATGATATGCTGAACAACTTCATCAATGGCGGCATCATACGCCTTGTAAATGCCCTGCTTATCATTTCGTGTATGACATTTGGTATAGTACTCGCGCTTTGGATTGGTAATGTCCACGACTTCACCACACTGCCTATACTTCCAGACAGCTTATACGCCTCTCAGGCTCTAGCCGCTCTCATCGGTTCGGTTGGATATTCTGTCATTTTCAATGTTCCCAAAAGGCTGCTTTGGGTCACGGGAATCGGCGGCATCATCGCCGTAGATCTAAAGAACCTGCTCGTCATAGAGGCAGGCATGGACTCGGCAAGTGCGACATTCATAGCATGTGCTTTTCTCGGTATCATAACGATGCGTGCAGTACATTGGTTCCATGCACCGTCTGTTGTCCTTAACATTCCATCTATCATACCCATGGTTCCAGGCGTATTATTTTACAGACTGCTGTTTGCGATACTGAACATCCAGGCCATTACAGGGTCAGAACTCCTGAATGGCCTAAGGAGCGGTTTTGCCGGAACGACGATAATCCTGGCGATGGCGATAGGTGTTACCGTACCATCTCTTTTCATACGCACATATATACAACGAGATGAGCTGCTACATATCAAGAACATATTAGAGCGCAGATATCAATAAACTGGAGGAATACATGTGAAAAAAGAACATACCGCCCTGATTGCAATGAGCGGCGGCGTAGATAGCTCCGTTGCAGCATATTTGATGAAAGAAGCCGGTTATGAATGTGAAGGTACTACGATGCGGCTCTTCCATAACGAGGATATCGGCATGTCCATCATGGAGCCATGCTGTTCAGCCAGTGAATCAGGTGACGCCGCGGCAGTAGCTTCAAAGCTCGGCATACCCTATGAGGTAAAAGATTTCACCCCTGCATTCAAGGAGAAAGTAATAGATAAGTTCATACATACTTACGAATCTGGCGGTACCCCGAATCCATGCATAGACTGCAATCGCTATTTGAAATTTGAGAAGCTGATGGATTTCGCTGCTGAAAAAGGTCTGTACTACGTGGTGACGGGACACTATGCGCGCATCGGATTCGACGAAGGTTCAGGCCGCTGGTATCTGCGCAAAGCCCGCAATCTCAGCAAAGATCAAAGCTATGTGCTTTGGTCGCTCACACAGGAACAGCTGGCTCATATAAAGTTCCCTCTTGGCAAAATATCGAGCAAGGATGAGACAAGGCGCATAGCCGCCAGCCTCGGCTTCGTAAATGCACAAAAAAAAGAGAGCCAGGATATATGCTTCGTACCAGACGGTGATTATGTCAAATTCATGGAAAGCTATACTGGCCGCACTTATGGTGCCGGCAACTTCATAGATACGTCTGGCAATGTCATCGGCAGACACAAAGGTGCCGTGCATTACACGATTGGCCAACGAAAAGGATTAGGCTATGCTGCAGGTCACCCTGTATATGTATGCGCGAAATCGATGAAAGATAATACGGTAACGCTTGGAGAAGAAAGTGACCTATATTCGAGGAGCCTTACAGCGTCTGAAATCAACTGGATATCCATTCCACAGCCTGATACTCCTGTGCGCGTGCTCGCTAAGACGCGTTACCATCAACAGGAACAGCCAGCAACGGTTCATGTCATATCACCGGATGGCAGTATACGCATAGACTTTGATGAACCGCAGCGTGCGATTACCGTGGGGCAGGCGGTTGTAATGTACTCATATGATGGAAGTGGCATCGTAATAGGTGGTGGGACGATTTCCTCTGCAATTAGGAGTTGATACGCACCTAAAACCTACTGCAGCTATCGTTATCATTGCCGCACCACATAAGGAAATTCAGCGTGTTATCCTATCCGCTCTCGTATTTCACTACCACATACATAAAAACAGGCATACCATAAAGGTATGCCTGTTTTTATGTATGTGGTATTATATCTAAGTCACAGATTCTTTTCCGCCACAAGCTCGTCCAAAGCACTTGCGAGCTGATCCGGACATGATGTAGCTTTATCACCACATTTGATACCACGCAGGATATTTGCCACATCAGCAGCTTTCCTGCCCTTGACAAGTGCGCTCACTCCCTGTGTGTTGCCTGAGCAGCCGCCAACGAACTTCACATCCTGTATGATGCCATTATCATCAATTGACAACTCGATTTCTCTAGAGCATGTACCCTTCGTCTTGTAACTTTTTGTAATCATTTATAATCCTCCATATAAAATATCATTCAAGCTTTTACTGCCCATCTGAGCTTTGTCGAATGCGCACGTGGATTCATATGGCATTCAGTGGCCGACGGCCGTATCACTTCCTTGGCGACACGACTGTACACACCCGCTCTGTAAAAGCTTCTGAATGCCTGCTTCACGATACGATCCTCACCCGAGTGAAATGTAAGTATCGCTGCTCTGCCTGCAGGCTTTAATGCCTCTGGAAGTTTCTCCATGAATGTCTCGAGGACTTCATATTCATTATTGACATCTATCCTTACAGCCTGAAATGTTCTCGTGCATGATTTTTTTATAGCGTCTTTCATTTCTGCTGACGGAATCTTCTTCTTCGCAAATACCCTTTCAACACATCCCCTAAGATCATATGTCGTGTTCAGCTTGCCCATTTTCACCGAGCGCACAATCTCTCTTGCGATTTTCCTAGCCTCTGTTTCATCAGCATTATCGATCAGCATGCCTTCTATTTCATCTACAGACATCTGGCCAAGGCGCTCTGATGCAGATATGCCATGAGATGGATCCAGCCTGAGATCCAATGGGCCATCTGATTTATATGAAAACCCACGCGATGGATCATCGATCTGCATTGAGGAAACGCCGAGATCCGCAAGGATGAAATCGAACTTGCCGACCTCAGTCACGACTTTATCTATATCTGCGAAATTCATATTCCTCAGTGAAAAAATCTTTGCATCATATCCATGACTGCGTATACGTTCCAAAGTCTTTGCGGACTCTATAGGATCTACGTCGCAGCCATAAATATGGCCTTCACCACACAATTTCTCAAGCATCTTCTCTGTATGCCCGCCATAGCCGAGTGTCGCATCAAATCCCCTTTCACCGGGTTTTATATCTAGTACCTCGAGTATCTCATTGACCATGATCGGTATATGCATTCCAGCAGGCGTACTTCCTTTTGCGATGACATGCGCAACCGTATCACTATAGCGTTCGGGATCCAGCTCTTTATATTTTTCTTGAAAATGTCTTGGGTATTTGCCACTGTAATGGGGTCTTCTCCTGTGTCCATCAGTCATGGCTAGTCTCCATAGCCCACATATGATCCAAAGGGCCATGTCCATGCCCGAGGTCAAGTCCTGCACATATAGCACCTGTAAGATATTCCTTGGCTTCACGTACAGCCCGTTCCATCGCTTTGCCGCCCGCCAGTCCACATGCGATTGCACTTGACAGCGTACAGCCAGTACCATGCGTATTAGGATTATCTATATGTTCTGCACGAAGCCAGATGATACGGCCATTATCCCAAAGGAGATCATCTGCTCTTTCTATGAAATGTCCCCCCTTCAGCATGACAGCTGTACCAGAGGCACCGATCTTCTCTGCTGCGCGAATCATGTCATCATCGCTCTTTATTTCACGCTCTGCAAGGATTTCAGCTTCCGGAATATTCGGTGTCACGATATCTGCCAATGGAAGCAGCTTATCTATAAGTTCCCCCACAGCTTCATCCTTTAGGAGGCGGCTCCCGCTAGTCGCAACCATGACCGGATCGAGTACCACATTTGCGGGTTCATACTCACATAATTTGCTTGCGACAATATCTATTATACCGGATTCTGACAGCATTCCTATCTTTACTGCATCTGGACGGATATCCTCAAAAACCGCATCTATCTCATCTGCTACAAAGTCAGGACTGGCATCGAATATTGAGCGCACTCCAGTCGTATTCTGTGCAGTGAGCGCCGTTATAACGCTCATACCGTACATATGTTGTGCAGCTATCGTTTTTAGATCCGCCTGTATACCAGCACCACCGCTTGAATCAGATCCAGCAATGGTAAGTACCTTAGGCATATCACTTCTAAGCTTCATTTCTCTCTCCTATATCAGTGACCTGTATCAAAAAGTGCCTTCTGCTGTGTGAATTCAATCATTCCATAAACACCGCCTTCACGGCCAATACCGCTCTGTTTCCATCCTCCAAATGGTGCAGCCGTGTCACGTGGGCCATCATTTATATATACATTGCCACTCTCGATACGCAAGGCAACATTTATTGCATCGTCCTTTGGCCCCCATACTGCGGCGTTAAGGCCGTATTTTACGTCGTTTGCAATCCTCACAGCTTCGTCAATATCATCATAGCCGATAACGCACAGGACTGGTCCAAATATCTCTTCCTGTGCTATATCCATGCCGTTATCTACATCTGTGAAGATAACAGGATCTATAAAATACCCATGTTCTGGCTCACATGGCACACTACCTGCCAAAAGTCTTGCGCCCTCCGCCAGACCGCGCTCTATATAGCTCTTGATCTTGTCAAACTGCGCTCTTGATGCAACTGGTCCAAGCTTTACAGATGGATCTGATGGATCTCCTGCAACATATTCTTTAACGATATCCTTCATCAGTTGCTCAATGGCTTCTTTATCTTTGCTCGGAACCAATATGCGTGACAGTGCCGTACATGTCTGTCCAGAATTCAGTAAGATGGTATTGAAGCAAGCTCGTATAGCCTGCTCATAATCGTCCGATGGTAAAAGCACGCAAGGTGACTTGCCTCCAAGCTCGAGGCTTATATGCTTCACTGTACCAAGTGCCTGCCTGCTTACCTCGACACCGCCCTTAGTTGAGCCGGTGAAGGATACCATATCTACATCAGGATGTGTAGAAAGGGCATTGCCTACCTCTCCACCACGTCCGGTCACAAAGTTGAATACACCCGCAGGAAAACCAGCCTTTTCAAAGCAATCCGCCAGTATATATGATGTCAGAGGCGTCTGCTGTGATGGCTTCAGCACGACTGTATTTCCCATAAGCAATGCAGGAACGACTTTCTGTATAACTTGTCCCAAAGGATAATTCCATGGCGTGATACACCCAATCACACCTACAGGAAAACGGTAAGTTGTAGACTGCTCCATTTTCTCAATCATCGGTACAGATGGCGCGAGATCTATATAAGAACGCACGCGCGTATACTGATATTCGCAGTGGCTCGTCCTTGCAAATGCCTTCGGTGCCCCAAGCTCTTTTGAAATCATATCGACGAGTTCGTCTTCATAGCTTCTAAAAGCTGATAGGAAGTTCTCCATCAATGCGATACGTTCATCGAGGGTTTTTGACGACCATGCAGGAAAAGCTGCCTTTGCTGCCTTCGCAGCCTTGTCTACATCCTCAGCATTTCCACGTGGTACACGCGCAAATTTTTCCATGGTATATGGGTTCTCTACCTCAATCCATTTCCCTGAAGCACCATCTACCCACTCACCATTGATATATAATTTATTATAATCCATACGAACAACCTCCATACCATACACCGGACCTCGTATTTATATTGGTCACCAGTTTCAAAGCCATATATAATTATACATCGTACCTTGGCTTTTTTCCACGATTACGCATATTTCCGACATCATATTTCATTGCAAGCGTATCCACTCACCTAGCTATTGATTTGTGCTCTGGGCTTTGCCCTCAAGAGTTTCCATTGATTGCAGATGTTCTTTTATTTTCTTATCATAATAGTCAGATCTTTCTTTTGTGAAATCTTTTACGACAATCGTCGGCTTGCCGCCAAGTGTCCGGATCACGTCCTTATTCAACGCTCCTAAAATACGGCTCCGGACTTCGCGATTATCGCAATATATCGTCAGGCCATGCAGCCGCTTCACGCGGGAAAAAGCTTTCGGACTGAAGGAAATCTTACTCGCAGTGATAAACAGCTCGCTCATCTGCTCGCAGGCGGCAAACGTCTCCGCCATACGCTCGTTAATCTTGTTGATGTTCGGAGAAAGATAGATGCGTTTCGCAAACGAATGGATACGCTGATTGAGGTTGTCTATGACTTGGTCGGCACTCTTTCCATTTCCGTTCGCATCGCGCCCATAGCGGTCGAATCCGTCCCTGTCGTAGCCATTCGCATCGTAGCCCTCGCGGTCAAATCCATCCTCGTTGTAGCCATTCGCGCGATAACCATCGTGATCGAAACCTCTCCTGTCGTAGCCGTTCACATCGTAGCCATCTGCATTGTAGCCGTCAAGGTCGTACCCATTGATGCCATTTCTCGCTTCATCGCTCGATATGCGTTTTACCATCACAAAGACATTTTTGTTAGAAGCCTGGTCTTCGTTTTCCTGCATACTGGATTCAATCTCATGTGCGCATGCTTCATTCGCGCAATAAATCTCTAGCCGCTTGTACGGTTTTCTCCGCTTTGACAGCCATGTCATGCTGACGGAGGCGTAAGACTCCGCCTCTATGATAATCTTATTCAAGGCATACGCATCCACGATGCGCTCCATCCTTTTATCTAGTATATCGAGATTAGATTTCATGTACAGACAGGTTACGCTCGTCGAAATTATCTGCTTGTAGCTTTCGATAACCGTACATACATACCGTTCTTTCGGCTTGGCTATACCATGACGGTCGATGTCGTTACGGTCATATCCATCCCAATCATATCCATCTCTGTCATAGCCCTCTCGGTCATACCCGCTACGATCAAACCCTTTGCGGTCGAAGCCTTCTTTATCATACCCATCCCGATTGAAGCCCTCTTTGTCATATCCGCATTTGTCAAAGCCGTCCCAGGTATAGCCGTTCTCATCGTAAGCTGTCCCATTCCGGTGCCGGCCGCTCTGGTCAAACCCTCTTGCGTCATACGTTCGGCCGTCACGATCATAACCGGCTCGATTGAAGCCGCTTTCATTGAAGCCGTCGGCATCATAGCCATCATCATCGTAGAGGCTTTCCCCGTGATATCGCCCATACATATCAAAACCTTGATCATCATACTTCGTTCCATTCTGATGGTTTCCCCGATAATCAAAGCCTTTCACGTTAATGCCATTCTGGTCAAAGCCGAAAACATCGTACCCATTGGCATCATAGAAGCTTCCGTTCTCCTGACGTCCATCGACTTTGAAACCGCGCTTATCCGTCCATGAATTTCTCTTGTGGACGCCGTATTCGTTGAATCCACGCTCCGCTGCTGTTTGCTTGAGCCTCATTTCACGGTACTCAACATACGAATCGCCTAATTTTTGAGATTCATTTTCGAGGCTTATGTGTCCGTTTTTATCATAGCCCTCCCTGTCGTAACCGTCCTTGTCATAGCCCTCTCGATCATATTTCTCCGTGCTGGACGCGGTCTGTGCTAGTGCCGTCCCCTGCGGCAAAGTATTGGGCAGGAGGCGGAGAAGGGTTTCGGTTTTTGTCTGCCACTCTTTTTCGATGTCGCTCGTGAACATCTTGAGGGAACTGTCGATTTTCTCCTATGCGACTTCCGGGATGATGTTCTGGCACTCATCCAAGATTTGTTCTGCCAATTTCTGCGATGCCCGCGAAATCTTGTAGCAATACTTATCAATCTCTTCTTCCGTATCATCACCAAATAAATGGCTAACGGTTCGGTATTCCGTGTGGTAGTCATCATCAATCCAACTGTCGAACCAGTCGTACGGCTCGCAGGCAGCTGCGACGCGGCTGGCGACGGCTTCGTCGAGGTACTTGAAAGACCATTCTTGGACTTTGTTATGAGTGACGCGGAAATCCGTGAAACCGTTCGGTAAATCCAGTTTATGTCCGAGAGCGCTTTCGGCCATCGCAACGTATTCGCTGAGTCGCTTGCTCAGCAGTTGGTTCGTCTCGTAGAGATAGTTACCGGGCTCCTCAGCGTATTGCAAGAACGGCTCGAGCTTCGTCTGCTTGTAGCTGGCGGCGACTTGCTGTGCGAGCTTTTCGCGCTGCGAATACACGTTGTCCCTGAAGTCCTTCAGACCTTCACGGTCGGCAACGTCATCGTTCCGATAGATATACTGGTATTCACCGCGCCCCGGCAGGACAGGCAGGGAGTATTCCGCTTTGTTGAACGTATAGCGTGAAGCGTCCACTGGCGGCATCACAAGTGGCTTTCGGAGCATTGCTTTAAGCTCCGCGAGGTTCACTTCATCCGCCTCGATACGGATGGCATGCTGCGGGCAGACGGCAACGAGCTGTGCTGCCTCACTATCTTGCGTGGGTGCAATTACCCCACCATTTGTTGGCACCGGACGTCCTTCTGCATCTTCTTCGATGAGTTGCCCTTGCAATGTGCAAGCACCGCACATCACGCACTTGTCATGGTCAATGATGATTTTCTTCATAAAGTTCACTCATCCTTTCTGCAGCATGACGAGATACTGTTCTCCCATTGCCAGTGTCTTTTCGATTTCCTGGTGGATATTTCCATCCTCATCAAATAATGGTGTTTGCAGTATATCGTACACAGCACCAGCGAGGTTGATGCAAGTCATCAGGGCTGCGCGATCATCCCTTGAATAGCTTGCCCGGTTCGTTCCGTTCCGCTGGATGATATCCGCACTGTGGCTGATGCTCTTCAGAAAAAATACGTTGAGCTTGGCAAGTAATCCGGCATGGGCTTCTGCCTCTGTTGCGATTCCTTCCAGCACCGCCGCTTCATTCTGCATTTTTTCGCTGATAGCTGCTGCCTGGCGCTTCCGTGCACGTGCCAGCTGAACCTCGATTTCTGAATCCTTGACAATCGAGCCGATGATACCGCCATGTTTGAAGCTGAACAGCATATTGACAATGAGCTCCTTGTCCGACATCGCTGCCCCCGACACCGTTATCATGTGCTTCATCGTCGGGACGCCTTGATTTATGAGCTTGTTCCATCGCCCTTTCTGCTCTGGATCAACCTCATCCATGTCCAACTGCATAATTTGTTGATAGATGTTCAAAAATGGCTCGATGCTGCTTTTGACAACGCCGCGCTTGCGGTTCGCGAGTTTCAGCAGGGATTTCGCTGTCTTGTCCTGCTGAATGGCAAGTTTGCGCTGCGTTTCTCCCATCTGATTCAGCGCGCGTGTCGTCATACGGCTTGCCCGCGCGTTGTTACTGTCAGCTGCCATAAGACGGTTCACGACAAATCCAACGGCTCCAGCTCCCAGAATCAACGGTAACGGCATGTTTCTCACCTCCCTTTCTTGCGAAAGTGCAATGCATTTTCATCATGATTGAAAAAGTCTGAAAATTGTTCTTCTGATGCAAACATGGTCTGCTGATGAAACAGAGACAGGATCTCATTCAGCCCATCAGCGATGCCATTCGCATCATTTTCCAAAGAAGCATCGATGATTTGCCAGATGCCGGTTTCCGTCCACTGCGCAAATTCCGCCTGATGCTCGTCGAAAAGCATTTGAAGCTTTTCTCTCTGCGCACGCATCGCCTGCTGTGCTTCGTCCGCCAAACGGTAGAGCTCCTGCAGTTTGCGTTCCCTTGCCCGAATCTCACCTTTGTAGGAGCTATAATACTGCTTACAAACACTAATCGCCTCACCGAGAACGGAGGTCACAAGCATCGCTGCTGCTGTCCCTGCCGGTCCAGCTACCATCGTGCCAGCCACTTGCATGACATAAAGTCCCAGTCCTGTGGCTACGATATTTGCCGCAGCTTCTTCCTCGGATAGATCGCCGTCCAGATATTTCGCGACGCTGATGGAAGTCATTGCGAACATCGCCGCATAGCTCGGCACCTTTGGAAACTTCGCAGCCAAATTTGGGGCTGCCTTGCTGATGACTGCATACCCTGCTTTCTGCAAAGCTCGATTGCCCGCTTCTCCAGCCACGGCAGCGCCACCATCACGAACCGTATCCTTGATGGCTTCCTTCGTTTTCTTCTTTCCGCGCAGCACAGATACGATATTGAGGGCGCTGGATACCAAGAGCGCATTGGTGCCAGCTTCCACCATATCAGCTGTCGCATTACCGATTTGGCGAACAGCATCCTTATCTACTGTTTCTTGAAGAAATTGATTGGCTGTCTTGCCTTCGCTGGTTCTCTTGTCCAACGTTCCCGACAACTGGTTCTTTCCTTTCAAAACTTCTGCACTGACATACATGGAGGATTCCGACCGCGCCTGTTCGACAAGCATGTTATATGTCGTGATTGGGCTCTCTGGCTCACCCTGCATCGCGGAGGCAAAGAGGTACTCCGCATTGCTCATGGCGCGCTTTTTATTGTTGATGCGACGGGATGTCACAACGACATTCGCATCTGCATTGGTGAGCGTCCGTACGTCCTCTTTGCTCAGACGTCTTGACTTGACATCCTCTCCGTATTTGTCAATGACTTTGGCAACCGGCGTGATATGATCCGTCTCTGCCATGTCTCGGAGGCGATGATGACTTTTTGCTCCTGCTGGCTTGTAGACCCGTTCGCCGGTGTATTCATCCGCAGCACTTTTCTTACCTACAAACGTCCGTTCACGATAGCTCGACGGGCTGATATTCCTAGCGTATACATCGTCAATATCCTTGCGGCCGAGTGCCGCTTTGTCTTTCGATTCATCCATGCCAGCACACCTCTGTCCATTTTTTTCAGAATCCGAATCGGTAGTGACACGGACTTGTTGCCAAAGCCACATTCTACATGAGACAGATACGTCTTGTTGATACTCAATACCGCTACAAGCTCTGCTTGCGTCTGCCGTTTCAGTTTCCGAAAGCAGCCCATACGCAAACCGATTCACCGCATCTGCTCACTTCATTCCATATATTTCTCCCAACTAATCCAGTCCTATAGCTACTTAAAGTATATCAATTCTACGCAATCGACGAATTTACCTTCTTGGACCAACTATACGTGATACTATCAGGTTCTTCACACGTACGTATGAACGAAAAAATGGATGACGATAGTCTCATAGGCTGCGTAGTTCATGAAATGAAAGCGATTGGGGCAGTGGCACGACATGGGGAACATCCTAGTATGACCAAATCAATCATATTTTTGCTGTTTCAAAATCCCTGATTTATCTAAGGGTTTGACGAATCATTATGCTTCATAGCGTAAAATACATATTGCTGAACAATGCCAGCAGCATCGCCAAATAACGGGAATATGTCCTGCCCACCAAAATGCTCATCTATTGCGCGCTGAATCCAGACGTCCACAGGTGCCCGCCCCGTACGCCCATAACCAAAAAGGCAGACGCAATTAGCCACTTTTTTGCCAACCCCATGTATCTCCTTCAGTTTCTCAAAAAGTGCATCGTCATCCAAGCCGCCCAATACGCTCGGGTCAAACTCACCAGATAATGTCTTGGAAACAGCATCCTCTAGATATGGTGCACGATATCCTAAGCTGCACTCGCTAAAATCGGCTATAGATGCGCCTTTTAGTTCATAAGCTGAAGGGAATGAAAAGATATCTTTTCCATCGTCTACGCATCCTAGATTGTTCCCGAATTTATAAGCCAGCCTCTCTACAGCACCACGTATAGCAGGTATACTTTTTCGCTGAGATATGATGAATGTAGCAAGCATTTCCCATGGATCCTGCCTCAGGATACGTATTCCGCGTCCACATTCACATGACTGAGTCAGGAACTCATATGCTTCGGTACTAAGATTTCCGGCTTTTGCTGACAGGTCCTCCCGTATAGAGCTGTAATCCCTTTCTATATCGAAATACATGCCCCATATATGATCCCATTCATTGCGGGTACATGATACAGAATAATGTGTCGTATCCTCTTGTCTGATCCTCAAGATATGATTCAATGTAACGAAAATCCAATCACCATCATCGAGGCGCCTTGCCCTGAAGCACTGCCCGCAGTCAGCAATGCGATCCAGATCGAAATCATCAGTTATCTCTATAATCTCTGACATACCAGTCACCTATACCATCAATACGGATATGATATTGCTATCGTCTCAACCTTCTGCTCATGTTCAGCCGGAACAACGGCAAGCACAGCAACCGTCATATCATCTGCCGGCTCACCGCCATCGAGGTCAATAGCATACTCCAATATACTCTTTGCTATATAGCCGCAATCGTCTATAGGATTTGCGTGAATGATTTTCCATACATCATCAATATTGACACCACGTCCGCTATGCTTATGCCCTGCCTTGAAAAATCCGTCTGTAAACCCTGCTATCAACATACCATTCTCCTCATCTATAGGCAATGAATATGTCTCTGTATGCATATGGCGATCTATACCTGCCGGATTTGATGAGTCATCATAGAGCGCATCGTATTCTTGTGCCGAAACCATTACAGGGCAAGGTGTATTACGACATATTTCTATCATACCACTTCCCGTATCTACTGAAAGGATCATAAGCGAACACGGAACTTTACGCTCATGTTCTTCATATATTCGGTCGTTGATGGCGCGCATAGCTTCTTCGTTCGTTTTGCCCTCGGCTACAAGCGAAGCGGCATAGTTGACAGCCATACGGGATAAAAGCCTTGACTCTAAACCGTTACCTTGTCCATCAGCGAGTATAACGCTGATTCCACCACCAGGACGCTCTACGGTCATGATTCCATCACTGCTATACTCCATTCCCGTCTTTCTTACACGTGCAATTTCAGTTTTTATTTCCATATTCAACAACACCTTTTCTATGTTTCCTGCAGTAATATAGCATTTTTATCCATGAAAGGCGCAGGTTTACGCCTGCGCCTCTTTAGCATGGATCTTCGTCCGATATTTTATTTTGCTGGTTCTGCCTTAGCAGCTACCCTGGCTGCCCGTGCATTATTCTTGCGCTTATCGCTTATCTTATGGAAAATAGACCACAGCGGGCTTGCGATGAATATAGATGAATAGCATCCTGAACCAAATCCGACCAGAAGTGCGAATGCGAAATCCTTCGTCGTATCTCCGCCAAACCAATACAATGCAAACGTCGTGAACAGAACCGTAAACACCGTATACATAGAACGGGTAAGCGTCTGCAATATACTCTTATCAGCAAGTAGCCCGATGTCTCCGCCCTTATGGAAATGCAGCTTCATATTCTCCCTGATTCGATCGAATATGACAATCGTATCATTAATCGAATAACCGACAATGGTAAGCAATGCGGCAACGAATGAAGAATCGACCTGCCTCTGTGTGAATGCGAAGAATGCCAGAACGACGAGTATATCATGCACCAAAGCCAAAACGGCGGCCAATCCGAAGCTGAACTCGAAACGGTATGACACATACAATATGATAAGTGCCCATGACACGACCAATGCAAGGACTGCATTCGTTATGAGCTCCCCGCCTATCGTAGCTCCTACTTTTTCCTCGCGAAGAACCTGATAGTCACCGACCTGCTCACGGAGTGTATTCATTATCTCCTTACGCTCGGTTTCTTGTAGATCAACCGTACGTATCATCACATTTTCAGATTCCTTAATGCCACTTTCAGCACCTGAAAGCTGAATCGTGCAGTTATCAAGGCCATACTTTCCCATGACATCACGAACCTGCGTTATTGTCACCGGCTGACCGAACTTCAAATCCATGATTGTACCGCCAGTAAAGTCGATTCCGAAGTTGAGCCCTTTGGTGAACATGCAGATAATACCAGGTATGATGACAAGCAATGATATGATGAACCATATCTTCTTGTGCTCTATGATAGGAAACTTAGTTACTTTCATGCTTGCCCACCTCCTCTGCATCAATATAGAATCCATCTGCTGCATATGCTGATGGGCTCTTGAATATATTCGCAGCTATAAGATTCTTAAGCATGAACTGCGTAAGGGTGATTGCCGTGAACATACTAAGCAATGTTCCAAGTCCCAAGGTTATCGCAAATCCTCTTATAGATCCAGTTCCAAGGAAGAACAGGACAGCTGCCGCTATGATTGTCGTTATATTTGAGTCGAATATGGTCGTGAATGCCCTCTTAAAGCCGGCATCCATTGAAAGCCTCAACGACTTGCCTTTACGGAATTCCTCTTTGAAATGCTCAAATATAAGGACGTTCGCATCGACTGCCATACCAATCGACAGTATGATACCTGCTACGCCAGGCAATGTAAGCGTAGCATCGAGCATCTTCAGGCAGAAGAGCAGCATGATGACATATGCCATGAGCGCGACGTCTGCAATAAGACCGGGCAAACGATAGAACAATAACATGAACAGCAGTACGGCACCTATACCAATGACAAATGCGAACTCACTCTTATCCTTTGAATCCTGTCCAAGTGTCGGCCCGACTGTACGCGTCTCAATGATATTGACCTTTACAGGAAGCGAACCGCTCCTGAGGAGTATAGCAAGATTATGCGCTTCCTCCAATGTACGCGATCCTGTGATTACAGCCTTTCCTCCCGTGATAGGCTCCTGCACATTCGGTGCAGTCAAGACTTCTCCATCGAGCAATATCGCTATTCTCTTTCCGACATTCTCAGATGTAAGCTTTGCGAACTTCTCCGCACCCTCGCTTGAGAATTCCAATGATACAAGGTTGCGATTCTGCTGGTCGCGCTCTTCCTTTGCATCCTTGAGGTCTGTACCGCTCATAACGGTATTGCCTTCCTCATCCTTGAATTCCAGCATTGCGGTCTTACCAATGACTGCAATAGCCTTATCCGGATCCTTGATACCTGGAAGCTCGACTATAACACGCCTTTCACCCTGACGTTGTATGATAGGCTCTGTGAGTCCCAGTTCATTGACACGCTTTTCCATTATCTTTACCACGCGCTGCATGGCATCCTCATTTACCGTTGCTTCAGGTGTATCCTCTGCTTCCAGGACTACATGCGTACCGCCCTGGAGGTCAAGTCCCTGGCGAATAGAAAACGCAAGTGGTTTAACGAATACAAAGAATACACCCACAATAATTGCTACAGCAGCAATGAGTTTCAAGAAGCTATTTTGTCTCACGCTTCTTTCCCTCCTATAAATTCATCTATGGCAATAAAATAAACCATCTTCTGTTACGACCGCATCCATATAGCAGTCATGCGGTTCCATTGGAACATTGTCCACAAGCTGACCCGAAAAAGCAATTGCAGCCCGATAAGCGCCAGCAGTATCCTGTCTAAGGAATCTGTCATAAAAGCCCGCTCCTAGTCCAAGGCGTCCGCCAAACTTATCGAATGCAGCTCCCGGCACAATCACAAGATCTATCATATCGGGCTGGATGATGACTATTCGGTCTTGCCGCACGGTAGGTATCCCATATGCTCCATCCGACAAATCATCCGAACTAGAGTATTGTACTGCATTCATGATACCCTTTGAAACAATATACGGTATGACAGCACATTTCCCGGCTCCTACTATATCATCGAGGAGCTTATGCGTGTCTACCTCTTCATCCATAGAGTAGAAACAGAACACGCATTTTGCACGCTTGAAAAAATCCGATTCGACAATGTTACTTCGGATAGCCTCCGACGCATCCATACGTCTCTTAGGAGCTATGCCCCTACGGTATTCCAGCATGCGATTGCGCATTTCCTTCTTGGCTTTTTTCAGTTCAGTTGATTTCACATGTGAACCAGCCATATGCACATTAGTCTTTTTTATCATCGGTCTGTGCGGCTTCCTGCTTGGTTATATTGATGTGAACAGCTGCACGTGAAAGCTTCAGCTGTACATCATCGGAAATCTTCAGCATCACGGTGTCATCCTCGACCTTTGTGATCTCTCCATAAATGCCTCCAACCGTCATTATGCGATCGCCGACTTCAATGCTGTCAAGCAAGCTCTGACGCTTTTTTTGCGCATTCTTTTGTGGGCGATACAGCAAAAAATAGAAAATAACGACCATCAGTAATATGGGGCCCCATACACCGAGTGACTGCATGTCCATATAGACAACTCCTCTCATTCATGAATATATCTTCAAAATATAGTGGCTGACAATCTCAGATTACCAGCCTTATCATCCATGTGGATGGTAATTTGCAAGGAATTCTCTCTTGAATTCACTGAAAGTCCCATCTATTATCGCAGCGCGCATACGCCTTGTGAACTCCTCAAGGAACCACAGATTGTGCAGCGACAACAGTCGCAGCCCGAATATCTCATTCGCGCGAACGAGATGCCTTATATATGCTCTAGTATACCCATTACGGCAGGCATAGCATCCACAGCCTTCCTCAAGTGTGTGGAAATCATGCGTATATACCGCATTCTTCATTATAAGGCGACCATTCCATGTCATGGCCATGCCATTACGTGCAACTCTCGTAGGATATACACAGTCAAACATGTCTATGCCACGTGATACGCCTTCGACGAGAAAGTCAGGCGTTCCAACGCCCATGAGATATCTCGACTTATTCTCAGGCAGCATAGATGTAGATACCGACAGCATCTCATACATGAGATCCTCAGGTTCTCCGACTGAGAGTCCACCGACAGCATATCCTGGAAAATCAAGTGCTGTAATCTCTTTTGCACTCTTCTCGCGAAGGTCTTTGTACATGCCCCCCTGAACGATACCAAAAACACTCTGAGTGTCCGTGTTGGTCATATGTCGCAGGCAGCGTTCTGCCCATCGCGTCGTCCGTTCCGAGCTTTTCTTGGCATATTCATAATCTGCTGGATATGGTACGCACTCATCGAATGCCATAACGATATCCGATCCTAATGCCATCTGTACATCCATAGATATCTCAGGAGACAGATATTTTTTCGATCCATCAATATGCGAGCGGAACATCACGCCGTCTTCTGTGATTTTCCTGAGCTCCCCTAGGCTGAATACCTGGAACCCGCCACTATCCGTGAGTATAGCACGATCCCAGTTCATGAATTTATGGAGGCCACCAGCTTCTTTTATGAGCTCAGCACCTGGACGCAAGAAAAGATGATATGTATTACCAAGTATAATACCAGCACCAAGATCGCGTAATTCATCAGGCGAAACGCCCTTTACAGAGGCCTGTGTCCCTACAGGCATGAAAAGAGGTGTAGGATAGCTGCCATGTGGCGTATGTATGATGCCAGCACGCGCTCCCGTTTTTTCGTCCTTTTTTAAAAGTTCATATGTTATTGATGGCAAAACATCTCATCCTCCGATCTATACATCACGCCATCGCTGTATCCACAGCCTTCATTGCTTCCGTCTCATTCATCAATATCTCACGTGGCTTACTTCCCGCAGGAGGTCCTACAATATGCAGTTCCTCCATCGTATCAAGGAGTCTCGCCGCACGCGTATATCCGATGCTGAACCTCCTCTGTATACCGGAGGATGATGCCTGCCCGGTCGCTAACACTGATTTAACAGCATCACGCAGTAAGGTATCCTGCTTTGTCTGGGCTTTTTTTCCTTTTTCTTCATTTTGCTCTGCTTCCTGCTCTGCAAAAGCGATGATTTCCTCGTTAGTCTCGGTCTCCTGCCCTTGGCTCTTTATGAACTCTATAAGTCGTTCAACCTCTTCATCACTTACGAATGCGCCCTGCACTCTCAATGGCTTAAGTGCACCAATAGGTGCGAACAGCATATCACCTTTTCCAAGCAATTTTTCTGCACCACTCATATCTAATATCGTACGGGAATCTATCTGTGAAGATACCGCGAACGATATACGTGATGGTATATTCGCTTTTATGATACCCGTAATGACATCAACCGACGGACGCTGGGTTGCGAGCACCAAATGGATACCTGCCGCACGTGCCTTCTGAGCAAGGCGGCAAATCGCATCTTCAACGTCATGCGGAGCAACCATCATGAGATCCGCCAGCTCATCTATGATAATGACGATTGCGGGCATCTTGTCGTCCGGCATGGCTTTATTGTATCTAGCCATATCACGGACACCCTGATTCGCAAATTTAGCATACCGTTTTTCCATTTCCTGTACAGCCCAGTTCAATACCGATGCAGCCTTACGCGCGTCGGTAACAACTGGTACCATCATATGCGGTATATCATTGTAATTCGAAAGCTCAACGACCTTAGGATCAATGAGTATGAACTTTACTTCATCTGGCTTAGCCTTGAATAATATACTTGTAATCAATGTGTTGATGCAAACGGACTTTCCCGAACCTGTAGCACCTGCCACCAGTAAATGTGGCATCTTTGCCAGATCCGCGAAAATGGCCTTACCGCCTATATCGATGCCAAGTCCAACGGTCAGTTTCGACTTCGACTTTGCAAAGTTCTCATCATCGAGCACTTCGCGAAGCTGCACCCCGTCAAGCTCCTTATTCGGTACTTCAATGCCTATAGCTGCTTTCCCGGGTATGGGCTCGATTCGAACTGAAAAAGCCGCCAACGCCAGTGCGAGATCATCGGCTAGATTTGTTATCTTACTCACCTTCACACCTGGAGCGGGCTCGACCTCATAGCGTGTAACAGCCGGTCCATGACAGACATTGATTATCCTTGCCTTCACCTTGAAATCAGACAATGTCTTTTGAAGGGTATGCGCATTCCTGGATATTTCCTGTTCCAAAGCCTCATTATGTGGCTTTGGATGATACTTCAATATATCATCGACCTTAGGCAGCACATATGGTACCACAGGCTTCTTTACTGCTTCCTGCTGATTTTCACGCTGTCTCCGCTCATAATCATCCGATACATCATCGAACCCAGGTGTTGAAAACACGGTATTTGCTTCTGGAGCTTTGGCTAAGTGTTTTGTCCCTGATTGATCTACTACCGCATCATGTTCTTCTGTATCCTCGCCTTTTATCTCATCGACTTCTGCATTCCCTTCTATCTGTTCATCATGTACAGGCGTTCCTATAGGTCCATCATCTGGCTCCATATCCTGATGTGCTATATCTATCGTTCCTGCATCTTCATCTGCCGCTTCGATATGATTGCGTGGATACTCGATACTGAACCCATATGACGTATCCTCTTCGCTGCCATCTGTGGTGTCATCAGCTGTCACATGGTCTGCAGCCAGGTCATCTGTAGCATCCTGTACCACATCGTCATCTGCCTCAGTTGTTCTTTTTTCTTCGGAACGTGCACGCTTAGCTACGTCCATCATCGACCCGGTCCAAAGGCCATCATCATCTATTGTTTCGTATGGTGAATCCGCACCTGCAGGTACTTCCAGCGATTTTGCGGCAGCCCCATTCGTCTTTACAGCAGTCTGATCCGTAATATCGCTGAATCTGTCATCCTTCTCCTGATTATAGAAAGAAGCTTGCATTTCCTTTCTTTTCGCACGTTCATCAAGCTTTTCCTTTACGGCATCATATGCGCTCTCACCGAGCTCTGAGGCCTTTTCATATGTGAATGCCAACGATTCCTTAGCTGCATCCAGGCCATCGGCAGCAGTCCGCTCTGTCTTGCGCAGTCCCGACGCTAAAGACCATGTCGTTGCCAATAGGATTGAGCCTATAGTACCAGCCAAAAGGACAATCAGTCCTCCATCAATGCCAAACAGCTTCCTCAGTACGAGCAAAAGGCCACCGCCTATGAGTCCCCCTGCATCTGGCAGGCTTTGCGGTAATATCTCAGCTCCGGATGGTATCGTAAAATGATGATATATCGCCAAGAAGGATATATAAAGAGCAACGATCCCGAAGAAACGCGTAGAATATCTGAGCCCATGATGTCTAGACATATACATGAACCCGATCATCATCAGGAAAATGGCTGCGACCCAAGAGCCTACACCCAGAAGATAGCGCAGGAAACCGGCGAAAGCACTGCCTACGAAGCCTACATTAAGTCCAAAGAGTCCGCACAGAGCAATCGCACCGAATGCGAAGAGAAACAATCCAGTGAGCTCGTACTTACGGCTTGTCACTGTCTGTATCGTGCTGCTTTTGCTCACTGCGTTCTTTTTCGTGCTTCTGCCCCGTCTTGGTTGCCTCTTCTTGCTCCTTATTTTATTGTCAGTGTCCTGAGCCTCTAATGCTGCAGCCCTTTTTCTGCCCACTCACAAAACCTCTCATTATATCGATTTAACTCAAGGGAATCATATCCCTAATGCACTTCTTGCGAGCTTATCAGCGCGCTCATTGCCTTTGATACCCGTGTGACCAGCTACCTTCCTGAAACGAACAGCGCCACGGCGTTTCGACATGAAGTCCGCATATGCTCTTGTTGTTGGGTTATTAGCCTTCCATCTTCCCATAGCCCATTCTGATATCCCGATATAATCATGGTAGATAACATAGTCAGTAACAGCATTCGCCTCAGCCCATTTCACTGCTTCCTCGGCCGCATTTACCTCGCCCGCAACATTACGTATGCTGGCTGCATCCTCACATGTTCCGACACCACAATCCTCATATATCAGCTTATCCGACTCGTAGACTGCCATACCCCAGCTGTACCGCCCAGTGGAATAAGATCCGTCCACATATATGGAAACTCCAGACTCATCACCAATGGATTCATCCATAGATCCATCCATGAAGCCTTCCGCTTCCTTGAGCGTAGCAAATCCCTTGTAAACCGCGCCCTTATATCCAAGTGTTTCTCTTTTGCATTCATCCCATGTATGATAAATCCCAGGATTGCGTCCAACACGAACAGCATAAAATTTCTTTTTTTGTGCCATGATTCACGCCTTGCCGGTGAGTTTCATCGCGCAGAGGTTCGCTTCATACTTTATGCGCTCTTCATCGAGCGTCAAGATGTGTCTCTTTTGCATGATGAGCTTGCCATCGACCATTACGGTATCCACTGAGCTGCTATTTGCAGCATATACGAGAAGCGACACAAGGTCATTTCTCGGATACCACTCCGCCGCATTCATAGAATACATAACGAGGTCAGCCTTGTAGCCTGCCTCTATACGGCCAGAGTCTTTTACTCCAACGGCATCCGAGCCATACTCCGTGCCCATCTTCAATGCTTCTGCCGCAGGAACGGCAAGCGGATCAAGTAAGAACGTCTTATGCAGCAAAGCAGCCAGTCTTACTTCCTCAAGCATATCTAAGTTGTTGTTTGATGAAGCTCCATCCGTCCCCAGTGCAACGCAAACACCGTCCTTGAGGAGGCGTGGAATCGGCGCAGCACCACTTGCAAGCTTCATATTGCTGCCAGGATTATGAGCGACACGAATATGATGCTTGCGTATGATCGATATATCCTCTTCATCAAGCCATACGCAATGAGCTGCAAGTGCTCCTCGCTCAAATATCCCCGTGTCCTCTACGAGCTTGAACGGACGTTTGCCATACTGCTTCTGCATATCTTCGACTTCCTGCTTCGTCTCCGACATGTGAATATGTATCTCCGCCCCTAGCTTTTCTGCTACGGAGTTGATCTTCTTCAAAAAATCAGGAGGGCATGTATATGGCGCATGTGGTGCAAACATCACAGTGATTCGGCCATCAGCAGCACCATTCCAATCATTGAAAAGGCTGACGTTCTCCTGCAATGCTTTTTCACCATTCGGATTAATGCCAATCATGCCACGTGACAGGACAGCACGCATACCAGACTGGTTGACAACCTCTGCAACACGTTCCATATATGGGCCATACATGTCTGCAAAGCACGTGGTTCCACCCTTTATCATCTCAACAGCCGCCAGTGCTGCACCCCAGTAGATATCATCCGAAACCATATTTGCCTCTGTAGGCCATATCTTCTTGGTAAGCCAATCCTGAAGCATCATATCATCAGCATAGCTCCTGAGCAATGTCATAGACGCATGGGTATGCGCATTCACGAAACCAGGAACGATGAACATATCAGATGCATCTATGGTCTCCTCCGCCTTGAAATCATCTGGAATATCACCGACTGCTGCTATCCTGCCGTCTTTTACTGCAATATCCTTCTTTGCATAAGACCCATCTGGAAGGAACACATATCCGTTTTTTATCAATGAATCCAAATATAACACTCCTTATTCAGTCCATTCCCAGATAAGCACGCTGCTCAGCTGACAATGTATCTATCGATACCCCCATAGAATCCAGCTTAATCTGTGCGATACGTGTATTTATTTCATCAGGCATCAGATAAACTTTGTTCTCCATCTCATCATGATGATTCAGAAGATGCAACGCGGAGAAGAACTGCACACCAAATGACAGATCCATGATCTCTGCCGGATGTCCATCGCCTGCAGCCAGGTTTACGAGGCGGCCCTCTGCCAAAAGGTATATCTTCTTGCCATCCTTCAGCTTGAATTCTTCTATGTTCTTTCGTACAGTGCGGCGAGAAGCTGAGATGCTCTCAAGCTCCGGTATATTGATTTCTACATCAAAATGGCCTGAATTTGCAAGTATAGCTCCATTCTTCATACTCTCGAAATGACGCTTGCGAATGATATCCTTATCTCCTGTCAGCGTCAGGAATATATCTCCGATCTTTGCTGCCTCATCCATGGGCATTACACGGAAACCATCAAAGACTGCCTCTACAGCTTTGATTGGGTCCACTTCGGTAATGATGACGTTTGCTCCGAGGCCTTTCGCACGCATTGCCCCGCCTTTTCCACACCAGCCATATCCAGATATAACGACGTTCTTTCCTGCAATGACAAGATTTGTCGTGCGCATGATTCCATCCCATGTAGACTGGCCAGTACCATACCTGTTATCGAATAGATACTTGCAATACGCATCGTTTGCAGCAATCATCGGGAATTCCAGCTTACCATCTTTCTCGAGTGTATGAAGCCTGTGCACGCCAGTCGTCGTTTCCTCTGATCCTCCCATGATGCCAGGCAAGAGCTCGCGTCTGGATGTATGCAACATGTTGACGAGATCTCCACCATCATCAATGACAATGTCAGGATGAATATCCAATGCCTTATTAATGAACATATCGTACTCTTCAGGAGAGCATCCATGCCATGCGAATACGTGAAGCCCATCCTCAACGAGTGCAGCCGCAACATCATCTTGTGTTGAAAGTGGATTGCTGCCAGTGATAGCGACCTCTGCCCCTGCTGCCTTCAATATCGTTGCAAGGTAAGCCGTCTTAGCCTCAAGATGAAGTGTTATCACTATCTTTTTTCCAGCGAAAGGTTTTGTCTTCGCATACTCTTCCTTCACAGCATTCATGACAGGCATGAAATTAGCGACCCACGCGATCTTGTCATGTCCGGATGGTGCAAGATTAATATCACGAATCATTGAATCCATGGATAATTCCCCCTATAACGCATTACATGCTGGCACAACGTCATGTACGCCCAAAAAGCTTGACATATTATTATATCTCAGTTCTTATATAAAGAGCAAGTTTTTTCTCCATGCAATCTGATATCAGCGTGCAAGCATGAAATCAAGTGCCGCGATGTCTGTCAAATCAGTCATAAGCGGCGTAACCGATACGAGTCCCTGTCCTGAAGCGTATACGTCCGTAGCACTCGTATTGCCCTCGTCATATATTTCTCCCTTCATGATATACCATACAGATCCGTCAGGCTCCACATGCCTTTGAAACGCATTCTTATAATCTCGGTTGCCAACTCGTGTAAATACGATCTGTGGTCTATGTCCATTGAACGAGTCAGGGAAATTCACATTATAGAAAAATGGTTTTTTCGGCATAGCATCATTGATCAGCCTAGGAAGCATATCAGCGAAAGCACACGCAGCCTCATCCATCGTAATCTCCGAATCAGATGGAAGTGACACCGCAATAGACGATATGCCATGTAGATAACCTTCCATCGCCGCGCCAACAGTACCCGAATAAAGCACATCTGTACCAAGATTAGCCCCATGATTTATGCCCGAAATGACAACATCCGGCATAACATCTGCAATGGCTTCGAGATAAAGCTTCACACAATCTGTCGGGGTGCCATCTATCGCATATGCGCTGGCAGCAGGAAAATCCGCTCTCTCAGCGACTTTGATACGTACGTTTACTGAAAGAGCATGAGCCATGCCACTCTGTTGCCGCATCGGTGCAGCTGTAATGATTTCATGACTATGACCAAGCGCAGTTGCGAGCATCTTGATTCCATCAGCATCGATACCATCATCATTTGAAAGCAGTATCCTCAATAAGATCATCCCTCTCCTAAGCTATAAAAAAAAGACTGGCACAAGCCAGCCTGTATTAGAACGCGCCGCTTTCACGGCTCTTTGCATTTCTGGTGACCCACCGGGGACTTGAACCCCGAACCTGCTGATTAAGAGTCAGATGCTCTACCAATTGAGCTAGTGAGTCACTTCATACCATCTTGGTGGCTTCAACAATAAAAAATTATAGCTGTTTCTATGACTATTGTCAAGATTTTTTTTGAAATATCATTCAGTCCAACAGTGTGATCTCAAGATCTCTGCGACCGAACATCAATGCTTCCTGGTGCGTGTCAAAGGCAACATCTATGATATTGCCACGTATACCACCGCCTATATCTGCAGCTACAGCCTCACCATAGCCGGGGATATATACGCGTGTACCGAGAGGAATGAATGATGGATCTACCGCTATGATTCCCCTCCGAAGCAGTTCACCAGTAGCAGTGCGCGGATTAAGGCCGGGATCCTGTGGGCTGTATGCAGTAGCAGAGACATATATAGTCCTGCCATGGTGTCCTGCCTGAGACTTCACGACAGGAAAGCTCTTGCCGCCCGAAAGCCTGCCATAAGTCCGCTCTCCACAGATGCCATCTACCTCCAAGCCTTCTGCAGCCTGAAAACTCTTTATTGCAGCCACCGTATTCTTCCCACAGATACCATCTGCCACATCATTTAGATATCCCTTATCTATAAGTAATGTCTGTACATTCTTCACAAGCTCTCCACGCATTCCCTCTTTTACAGCCTGTGCATCAGCATGGCTTATGCAAACACACGCCAGGAAGAGAGAAAAAGCCGTAATAAACACCATCATCCTTCTGACCAAATAAGCCGCCTCCTTGTACATGACAATATCAACTAAGCACTGATACGATGCGGATCATCAATGCTCATCACATACCGAATTCTTCAGCACCAGTACGATTGTCTTTCCTATCCGGCATCTTCTGAAGAACTTTCACCGCATCATTCAGCCAATCACCTTCAAAGGTCTCTATCTGCCCTGCATCGCATGAAGCTGCAAGCTTCGGCTCCATAGGTATGCGCGCCAGTACCGGAAGATGATATTGATTGGCGACCTCATCTATATGGCTATCACCAAATATCTTATGTTTCTTGCCGCAGTCAGGGCACTCAAAATAAGACATATTCTCAACGAGACCAAGCACGGGAACATCCATGAGTTCAGCCATCTTCACGGCCTTTCCGACAATCATAGACACGAGTTCCTGTGGTGATGTAACAACGACTATGCCATCGACTTTTATGGACTGGAATACAGTAAGTGGTACATCTCCTGTTCCTGGAGGCATATCGATGAACAAATAATCCACATTGTTCCATATCATATCCGTCCAGAATTGCTTGACGATATTAGACAGTATCGGTCCTCTCCATATAACAGGGTCTGTATCATGCTCCAGGAAAAGATTGATGGATACGATATCTATGCCACCAGAAGTCTTGACTGGATATGCACCAGCTGAAGTCGCACGAACCTCCCCCTTCACACCGAATATTTTCGGTATCGATGGGCCTGTAATGTCAGCATCAAGTATGCCGGTATGATATCCATGACGTGCAGTAGAGACAGCCAAAAGAGATGTAACCAGTGATTTACCCACGCCGCCCTTACCGCTCACTACACCGATAACATGCTTTATATTGCTGAGTGGATTAAGCTTTGAAACAAGTTCCTGCTGTACGCGTTCGCCGCATCCTGCTTCCCCACACGCAGAACAATCGTGATTACATTCTTCGCTCATTCTAAGACCTCATTTCCTAAAGATGAAACACGCAAGTCATGCTCACATAACAGATATTTTACTAAGAAAATAATAATATGTCAATTTCCCGGCAAAGCAAAACAGCCTTGCAGTCACCCTAAGGAGGGTAACTGTAAGGCTGTTTCCTACCAGATACTTCTTATCTCACATCATACAGCATACGTATCAAGCAATCTCACCAGCGCATTCAACTCTGCGTATCTCGCGGGCTTTATTGTTCTCATCCGCTATAACCACGACAGGCTTATATTTTGCCGCCTCTTCTTCAGTGAAGAAAGCATATGCCATGATGATCACTATGTCGCCTACCTGTGCAAGACGCGCCGCTGCTCCATTCAAGCAAATAACTCCGCTTCCACGTTCTCCTGGTATAACATACGTCTCAAGGCGGGCGCCATTATTATTATCGACTACCTGAACGCGCTCATTGGGCAGGATATGTGCTTTATCCATGAGGTCACGATCTATCGTAATGCTGCCCATATATTGAAGATTCGCTTCGGTAACCGTAGCGCAATGTATCTTGGACTTCAGGAGATTAAGCATCATTTGTCTGCACCTCCAAAGATCACATTATCAATTAGACGTGTCTTTCCTATATATACGGCAATCGCAAGTATAGAGCGTTCGTCCACTGAATCCACTGGCTCCAATGCTGGGAATGAATACAAGTCAACGTAGTCAATCTTCGCCTTTGGCTCAGCATCAAGTACTTCACGAGTGATCTTCTTGATCTTTTCGGCATCATGCTCTCCGTTATCATATGCCTCTTTCGCTTTTCTAAGGCTGCGTGAAAGGACAAGTGCACGCTGCTTTTCATCGGCAGACATATAAGCATTCCTAGAGCTGCGTGCCAATCCTTCCGGTTCACGCACTATAGGTACCATGTTGATATGCACAGGGATATTAAGATCGCTCACGAATCTATTTACCACAACAACCTGCTGCGCGTCCTTCTGCCCGAAGAATGCCTCATCGGCACGGGAAAGATTCATGAGCTTCGTGACGACTGTAGCTACTCCACGGAAATGTCCCGGTCTTCTCGCACCACAGAGCTTCTTCGTAATATCACCATCCACGTTTACATACGTGCAGAAGCCATCAGGGTACATATCCTTGGGCTCTGGATGAAAGACCGCATCCACTGGCACGGTCTCCAATTTCTTACAATCTTCCTCGAAACGACGTGGATATGCATCGAAATCTTCATTCGGCCCAAACTGTACAGGATTCACGAAAACAGATGCTATCACGATGTCACATTTCTCTCTTGCAGCACGCATCAATGTAAGATGTCCTTCATGCAATGCTCCCATCGTAGGCACTAGGCCAATGGTCTTTCCCGCCTTTTTCATCTTACGGCTGTACTCTTTTAGTTCCTCTGGCTTATGAAAAATTTCCATTTGAGCATTATCTCCTCTTCTAAAATAATCAGGCTTCAACTGCCTTACTCTCTGCTTCTTTTTCGTCCTTTCTCACGAAGTAGTTTGCCACAAGCGATCCTGAAATATTATGCCAAACGCTGAATATAGCTCCTGGCAAAGCTGCAGCCGGATTGAAATACATGACCGCAAGCGATGCAGCCATACCAGAATTCTGCATACCGACCTCAATAGATACAGCACGTACTTTCTTGGGCGCAAGGCGGAACAGCTTCGCCATCATATAGCCAAGTGCCAGTCCAGATACATTATGCAGGACAACAACGGCTGCAATAATAAGTCCCATCTCCAGGAGCTTCGAAGCACTAAGTGACACGACACAGCCGACGAGAAGGACAATCATAACGACAGATACAAACGGCATGAATCCAATGATTTTCTTGACACCATTAGCAAAGAAATGATTTGCAAGCAAGCCGAGGATAACCGGTGCAAGCACCATCTCTGCTATAGAGATCATCATTGCCTGCAAGGATACATCAACATACGCCCCAGCGAGCCACCATGTAATAAGAGGCGTGACGACAGGTGCCAGAAGCGTTGTTGTCATCGTCATGGAAACAGAAAGTGCCACATCTCCACGTGCAAGGTATGTTATGACATTGGATGCGGTGCCACCGGGACACGTCCCTACTAGTATAACACCGATTGCAAGCTCTGGAGGTAAGTCGAATACTTTTGTCAGCACCCATGCCATGGCAGGCATGATAGTAAACTGAGCCAGCGCACCTATGAAGATTTCCCACGGACGCTTAAGCACCATCCTGAAGTCAGCAAATGTCAATGTCATGCCCATGCCAAACATGACGATGCCCAGCATAATGGATACATAAGGCTTGATCCATGTCAAGGATGGCGGGTAAACTGCACCTATGACAGCCGCAAGTACAACGAATACCGCCATGTTCTTCACAGCAAAATTACAGAATTTCTTCAAGAAAATACCTCCCGTAATAATAATAATAAATTACCGGGCAAAAGAAAAGCCTTCCAGCATCCCGGAAGGCGTACCATATCCATTATCCTTTACGGATATCGCTACACGTGGGTCACAGTCTGTATGATCTGTGCCAACAAGCTCTATCCTGTATGATCGGTCTGAATGGAAAAAAGTACAATCCATCTCTGGTATCATCTTCTGCCATCCAGTCAATAATAGCACTTTATACCATGTTTTGGCAATAGGAATACATCTGTTTTCTTATAGCTTTTCTGCGCTATGGATCATCATTCAACATTGAATTTATGTTGCTTTTTCTGCTCTAATCCTTTCTCTTTAGGCACGCTCTCAGGCTTACTATCAGTACCAACGCTGTTGACGTTATCATCTGTATCAGTGTCTAGGGCTTCTGCCAAAGGTTCTACGCCGCCTTTTCCAGGCTCTTCATCGACACTATCCAGCTTCTTTTTATCGTCTGATGCCAATCCTAAGGCTTCATCATTTTCAGGCTCATCTATATTATCAAGTATCTTCATGAACTCATCGCCTGTAATGGTTTCCTTCTCATACAGGTAATCTGCAAGCCTGTTAAGTGCATCGATATTCTCACGCAATATTTTCTTCGCCTTTTCGTGCTGCTTCTTGACGAGGGCAACTACTTTTTGATCGATTTCCTGTTGTGTAGCAGGAGAGCATGCAAGTGACGTATCACCACCAAGATACTGGTTCGTCACGACCTCCATAGCAACCATATCAAAATCTTCGTTCATGCCATATCGCGTGATCATCGAACGAGCCAGCTTCGTAGCCTGCTCAATATCATTAGATGCGCCGGTAGATATCTGTCCGAATACGACCTCTTCAGCAGCGCGTCCTCCTGTAAGCGTAGCGAGCTTATCTTCGAGTTCCTCACGCGTAACGATATATCGGTCGCCCTTCTCTACCTGCATGGTATACCCTAATGCACCAGACGTCCTCGGTATAATCGTGATCTTCTGCACAGGTGCTGAATGGCTCTGCTTGGCAGCAACTAGTGCATGTCCTATCTCATGGTATGCGACAGTATGCTTCTCTTTATCTGAAAGTATCGCATTCTTCTTCTGATATCCCGCGATTACAACCTCGACGCTTTCCTCGAAATCTGTCTGTGTAACCTCATTACGTCCATTCCTGACTGCACGAAGTGCTCCTTCATTGATGATATTTGCCAGCTCCGCGCCGGATGCCCCTGCGGCCATACGGGCAATCGTATGGAAATCTACACCAGGGCCAATCTTCACCTTATTTGCATGGACCTTCAAGATATCTTCTCTGCCTTTAAGATCAGGAAGTTCAACCGGAACACGCCTATCAAACCGTCCAGGTCTTAAAAGCGCAGGATCCAGTGACTCTGGACGATTGGTGGCAGCCAATATGATAACGCCATTATTCCCCTCGAATCCATCCATCTCCGTAAGCAGCTGATTCAGCGTCTGCTCGCGTTCATCATTTCCCATCACATTGCCGTTACGCTTTTGTCCGATAGCGTCTATCTCATCGATGAACACGATACATGGGGCTTTCTCTTTCGCCTGCTTGAAGAGGTCACGCACCTTAGACGCACCCATTCCGACAAACATTTCGACGAACTCAGAACCCGCTATAGAAAAGAACGGCACATCCGCTTCGCCGGCAACAGCCTTCGCGAGCATGGTCTTACCAGTACCAGGAGGTCCGACTAGGAGCACGCCCTTTGGCATCTGCGCGCCTATCGATGAATACTTGTTCGGATTATGAAGATAATCGACGATCTCGGACAGATTGTCCTTGGCCTCGTCCTCTCCTGCAACGTCCTTAAATAGGATTCCATTGGAAGACGGCACGTATATTTTGGCATTATTTTTTCCGCCAAGCCCGAACATCATGGAGTTATCTCCGCCCATCTTGTCCATCATACGTCGGCTGAGGAATTGTCCTATCGCAAAAAATATTAAGATTGGCAATATCCATGCCGCGATAAACG
Source organism: uncultured Veillonellaceae bacterium (assembly GCA_900315615.1). Lineage (GTDB taxonomy): Bacteria > Bacillota > Negativicutes > Selenomonadales > Selenomonadaceae > RUG114. Next base: position 34,018 of record OMZT01000128.1, read on the forward strand.
TCAGTATAGGTGAATCTTTTTCCTTGATATCCTGCGTGAATGACACGCCTGACTCGTGCAACCTGTCTACGAGCTTCGGGTCGTCCATGATACCTGTACGGTATGTATTCCCATCGCCGTCTTTGAAGAGTATCTGATTCTCCTGAACCTCTACTTTTGAGATTTCGTTATCAGCCGTCATGTCCATGAATGTATTATAATCTACCTGCTTTATCTGCGCCTGATCAATATATGGCATTGCTATCGCATTGAATACGAGTACCACCAGCAGCGCAATTGCGTAATAATATATCATGGGTCTCTTAGGTGATTTCACTTCTTGCATCGCACCTGCTCCCCTTTCAGAATCTACAAACCTTTTTCGCTGAATATATATCTAAAACCTCTTTTACGCACGATGTAATTCATTATCTTGACACTATATCACCCTTACATTAAGATAGTTTATGAAGATGAATGGAGGTAATATAATTGATGTCATATATTTTGCTTGTAATACTCATTGCCCTGACATTGCTTTTCATTATTGAGATGCATTATACGCTTAAACGATCGACTAAGACAAATGAGCTTATACAGACTTATGTTGGAGATATGCACAATCCCGCACTTGTCGATGAAATCTGGAACTGGATATCACAAGACCGTAAACTTCGTCCCATAATAAAAAAATACGGGATGACAAAGGATGACATCCCGTATTTCATAAACAAGCTCATGACGTGGGGTGACTTCAAGAAGGGTCGCCGTTATATACCGATATCGTCATTTTTCTTCACGACGCCACTTAAATACATGCTGAAACATCGTGATGCCGATCCGAAAAAGCTTACGATGCGCATGATGAACTTTTTCCATATCTGACAATCATATAAAATATAATAGAATAGGTACGATTATCAATGCGGGCAGGTAATTTATCACTTTGAACTTCGTGAGTTCAAGCATATTGAGCCCTATCGCCAATATCAACAAGCTGCCGACAGCACTCACATGTATGATTACATCTTCTGAGACAAATGGCGCAATGCTCTCTGCCATCAAGACGATTGCCCCTTGAAAAATCAATGTGAACAACGCAGAGCCCATGACTCCGATTCCCATGGCAGAGCCCATGATGATCCCAGATACAAAATCCAGCATAGACTTCGTGTACAGCATGTTATAATCCGCTGAAAGTCCGGCGTTCAGTGACCCGACTATAACCATAGCACCTACATTCATGATGAGACAGCTCGTAACGAAAGCATTTGCTATGCGTCCGCCTTCACCCTCACCCACATATCTGGATGTAACATGCTCTGTAAATCTATTCACATGTCCTTCCCAGTCCATGGCTGTACCTACAGTCACGCCGATTACGCAGGAAACTATCATCAGTATGACATCGCTCTCCGCGACTGCACCTTGCACGCCTATTATGACGGTACATAATCCCAGTGCCTTCATAACAGCATCTGATATAGCTTCTGGCATTCCACGCCTAAGCAATAGCCCTATAAGGGATCCGATAATTATTGCTGCAGTATTTATGAAAACCGCTACCATATAAAGCCCCCAAATCTCAAATCATATCAAAGGAGAAGCCCGCCCCTTCATATACCGCAGTCAAAGTTTCTGAGGATGTCTGTCAAGCCATCCCTGCAGGATAAAGACAGCTGCCATCTTATCGATGACCTTGCGGCGCTTCCTCCGGCTGACATCTGCACTGATCAATGATTTCTCTGCTGCAACCGTAGATAGTCGTTCATCCTGGAAAATCACTTCTGTAGCCGGTATGGCTTTCTGTATATCCTCGGCGAACTGCTTTACTATCTCGCATCGTTCTCCTTCAGTGCCATTCATATTCTTAGGATATCCGACAACAAGTCTATGTGTCTCGTATTGTTCCATCAGTTCTCTTATGCGGGCTATATCGTCTTTTAACGTCTTACGCCGAATCGTTTCAACACCCTGAGCCGTAAGCCCAAGAAGGTCACTCACGGCAATGCCTACTGTAGCATCCCCCACATCCAGTCCAAGCGCCCTCATTTCCCAGCCATCTCCTTATGGCTGGATATATAGAAGCGCACAAGCTCTTCTAGCAGTTCATCGCGCTCTATCTTACGTATCATATTACGCGCATCATTATGACTCGTTACATATGCAGGGTCACCTGAAATAAGATAGCCCACAAGCTGATTTATTGGATTATAGCCCTTCTCCTCCATAGCGCCGCAAACGCTCTGAAGTATATTCTCGGCCTTATTTTCCTCTGCACCAAAACTGAACATCATCGTTTCATCGCTGGTCTTGTCAATCATATATACAGCCTCCCTAAAGAGCACATATCATCAATTATTATCCTGCCCTGACTGCTGGCGCTTCTTCACTCGCTGTACCGAGGACGGCGATAGCCCTACCTGAGCCGATACTGCACGAACAGAATTGCCCTCGTTCAAAAGCTCCATTATCTTCTTGACGGTCTTTTCATCTACACCGCGGCGTCCACGTTTCTTGCCGATACGCTCTGCCTCAGCATCATTGTCATGGGATGTCCTATCATTTTTACCCGCCTTCTGTTGGCTATTATTATCGCCGCCCTTCTGTGCAGGTTTACGTTTCGGCTTTGCTTCGGCATTACTCTTTACATGATCTTTTGCTTTCATTATCCCATGCTCAGCTGTATGTGCCTCAGACGCATCATCATCCACACTCTTGGCAGTTTCATCATTCTTACGGCGTATACGCCTACGTGTACTCTGCTTATTCGGCCTTTCCAAATTCTTTTTTTCGGAGGCCGTCATTTCCTGCCTGCCACTTTCTGTCACTTCTGCCTTATCTGAAAGAGTCACCCCGACAGCTGCCCTGGTCTTACTGCTATTACTTTCCATATTTTCGGATGAATTTTCCATATCTGCTTCAGGCACCGACGCATGCTGAGCCGGCTCTGCTTCTATATCCTTCTTGCTGTTTTTTAGTGTCTGCAGTTCTTTCTCGAGCTCAGCAATTTTCTTTTCAAGATCCTTTGCCTCTCGTCCGAGGCCTATCAGCTTCGTATTCTCAGCGATCTGCTTCTCTACCTCTTCCTTAGCGACACGATCACAGAGCTCATTGCGTGTAATCCCAGTATGGCTTGAGACATGTGTAGGCCAGACACGATGCTTTTGCACCAATATATTCAATCTCTGCCACAGTCCCAATAGCTCTGGCTTGTTCTGGAACTGCTTCCATCCATCTTCTTCCCATTCGATGAACTGTTCCTGCTGTATAGCATTCACGATCGGCATACAGTCCGTATACAGGTAAACATTGGATGGATCCTTGATTGACTGAAGTGATCGTACTAGTGCCATAAGCTCCATATTAAGACTCGTCGTATCATTCTTAGAACCGCGAAGTACATATCCTGTATCTGTGCCACGTTTCATTACGACAGCCGCATACCCACCGACACCGGTACTCCAGCGTTCATAGCTCTTGCATGAGCCATCCGTATATACGACATACTCCGGTATCTGACACAATCTGCGCGGATGATTCTCATGCTTGTCGTTGACTTCAGCAAGCATGCCCGTATCATCAACTTCAGAAAGTGGGACAGCATCACTCGCTTCTATCGTAATATCTACATCAGTTATTTTGGTGTCATCTTCCGAGTTACCTTTCCCATCGCTTCCTGCATTTGAGGACGGCGCCTTCACGCCATTATTTGATGTTTTGGACTGCTTCTGCCTTCCTTGTGACTCAGGCGCTTCCTCAGCCGCTTTACGGCATTCATCTGTCAATTCATATGTTACGCCATCCATATATTCTTCTGCCGAACCGAGATTATTAAAAGACTTCATCTCAAAATTCGAGTATCCCTTTATCTGCTTATGTGCTTCCTCTAAATTAATATATATACCCGGAACGATACCGCTCCTCACCGCATAAAATTTTCTTGATGCCATATAATCTAATCTCTGCCGTTTAAACATAGAACAAGATTGGACATTTTCCATCGAATGAAAATCACCAAACACCGCATGTACTTCATTAAGAAGTTCCAAACACGCGCTGTACCAGATATCAAATAAGATTTCTGTGCAAACATCCTTCTCGACTATATTTGCAGAGGCAGCAGTTTTGTCACCCTTTCTTACTTAGTTTTATCTTTCAAGTACAGGCGCCTCCGCTCTCTCCTGAACTTTTCTATACTGGAAACGACTCCGTATTGTTATTTATATACTGACTTATATTATACTACTTTTCCACATTTGACTCTACAGTCTCTTATCCCTTCATATCTTTCCTGCCCCGCCTCTATCATTCATGAAATATAACGTCTCATTCAAAAAAGATAATGCCGTCTTCTCGGACATCTTAGCGTGCTTATCCATAAGAAGTGTGTTGTACATATCGCTCAGACTGGACGCATTCATCTTTGCAGATGTGTCATTACCCTCAATCACATACTCGATGATATCGCATGCCTTCCTGTCAGCGTCCGCAAGCGCTTCAAAATAATTCAGCTGTCTGTAGCACTCTGCTATATCTGCCTCTGGCAGCCTGTTCCATAATACATCAGCTGCATGCTTCATATCCGTCACATCATTACGCACACGTGCAAGCATCAGTTTGGCACTGACCTTGTCACCAGACTTAGCTGCTCGAAACACCCCATCTATATGTGCACGCATTTCTGGTGCATCCTGCAATCCCGCGTCCGCCCATTCATTATGCATCAGTCTTGAGTGTACCGCAAACGTCCTCATCTCATCGGCAATGTCACCATATCTCTCACTAATCGTCTCCGAAAAGGCCCTTTCCGCATCATACGTCTTTGGAGATGCAACGTATTTCGCTCCCGTACCAATCGCAATCTTTGAAAGCGACTCCGCCGACATCGGATTGAAAAGCAAGAGTGGAACATCATCCAAACGCACCGGGAGGCCCTCTATCGGTCCTAATGCGAGCTTTTCCTGCATATAATCATTTGCCGGATAGTTCCACCATATACCTACCGGTCTATCATACATTTTTGATACACTCTCTAAGTCTTTGCTGTCAATGCTCTGACATACAACCCCCTTGCCCGTATAGAGGACAATATTCTCCTTATCGAGCTTGGAAGCAATCTGTCCCGTGTACCCATCTGGATCCATACACGCACTATAATACTCAGTCGGTACTATGATGAGTGGAGCTATGTCATTATGCCGCTTCACGAAATTTTCGTCAACGCCATGTACGAATGCTGCTTGCTCATGAGCATCTTTTGATTTTATATCATCAAAGAATACCGCAAACCTTTTGATGCCAATGCCATACATGGCTTCTAGCTTGTTGACAGCCGCTTCAATATCATTCTCCATACTCATCTCAGCAAGGTCGTTTCCCGGTGAGACTGCATATACGAAATCAATACCAAGTTCTGCTGCACGCCTCGAGAGCTCGTTCAGACGTCCCATCTGCTCGGCCGGATACGGATCACGCCACCTTGAGCGATGGTACACGTCGTCCTTGGGAGCATAGACATATACGGATAATCCATTATCATGCATGAATTGCATCATGTCAAGCCTTTCAGCATGTGTCCACGGGCGGCCATAGAATCCCTCAACGATTCCTGCCCTATTGCATTGTACAGAAGCAGGCAATAAGAGAACGGCCAGTAATACAAACAGGAATATACGTCTCAATTTTATTCCCTCCCGTAGAAAAAAAGTGTATAATATGATTCGGAGGATGGATGATATGAATACTCATGATATATCAAATAATCAGGATGATAATTTCTTGCTCCTGCGCAACCAGCGAGTTGAAGGGAACAGAAAGCTGACAGATAAAAGCAAGGCACGCATGCGCCATTCAAGAGCAAGTAACACGCTGAAGGCATATCATGCCGACTGGAAAGATTTCACTGACTGGTGCGACTGGAAATCGGTACGTTCTCTGCCAGCCGAGCCAGAAACCATAACAAACTACATAAACGATCTAGCTGATGATGCAAAGGCTAATACCGTAGCACGTCGCGTAACGGCAATATCGGAAAACCATATAGCTGCCGGCTTCATCGGAGACCGCAACCCAGCAAAAGCCAGCATGGTACGTGATGCATTATCTGCCATACGCCGTGAAAAAGGCACATTCCAGCAAGGCAAGGCTCCTATACTTCTCGAGACATTATACCAGATTGCTTTATGTTTCGGAGATGATATACAAAGCTTACGTGACAGGGCGGTAATAATGCTTGGCTTTGCAGGAGCATTCAGGCGTTCAGAGCTAGCACGGATACAGTATGATGAGCTTACATTCACCAAACAAGGTATGATCGTATTCGTGCCACGCGCCAAAGGCGACCAGCTTGGAAAAGGCAGTGAAATCGCGATTCCCTATGCACCCGACAATGCTGTTTGCGCCGTAAGTGCTACAAAGAACTGGCTTGATGCCTCTGGCATCACCGCAGGGCCGATATTCCGTCCGTTCAAATCCAATATGGAACTGCGTAACACACAGCTTTCCGATAAATCCATAGCACTCATCGTCAAGAAATATGCCGAGCTCGCGGGCTTCGACCCTAAGTATTTCGCGGGGCACAGCCTCCGCAGAGGATTTGCGACGAGCGCAGCGCAGCATGACGTAGATACCCTCACGATCATGAAACAAACGCGGCATAAATCCGAAAAGATGGTACATCGTTATATCGAGCAGGGAAACCTTTTCCGCAACAATGCACTAACGAAAATGTATCACGACTAAACAATACACATTCATTTTACAACGTAAATGCATGCGCCGCAAGAAGAAAAA
>OMZT01000160.1 GCA_900315615.1 uncultured Veillonellaceae bacterium
CCACGCTCCCTTATATATATCCAAATCTCAATATACACATTCTACAGCAAAGCCGTATTTCCTTCACCTACGTGAGCTATCAGATAGCACGCTCCGCTTGCGTCCCGTCTTATCGAGATACTCCAGCGCTCTTCCTGTGCCTATCGCGACACACGAAAGCGGATCATCAGCAACGACTGCCGGTATGCCCGTCTCACGGCGGATAAGCTCATCCAGCCCATAGAGCAACGCTCCACCTCCGGTCATCACGATACCGCGATCCATGATATCTGCCGCAAGCTCCGGCGGTGTCTCCTCCAGCACACGCTTCACCGCATCGACAATCGCCATGACGGACTTATCCATCGCCTCTGCCGTCTGCTTCGTCGTGATGGTCACGGGCTTTGGTAGTCCTGTCAAAATGTCGCGTCCGCGCACCTCCATCGAGCCATCGCGCGCATCGCCGAACGCGCCGCCTATCTGTATCTTTATCTCCTCTGCGCTGCGCTCTCCGATCATCAGATTGAACCTGTCCTTCACATACGCGAGTATATCCGATGACAACGCATCACCAGCCACGCGCAGGCTCGCGCTCGACACGATACCGCCGAGGCTGATCACGGCGATATCCGTCGTGCCGCCGCCGATATCCACCACCATAGAGCCGAACGGCTCCGATATATCGAGCCCCGCACCGATCGCAGCCGCCCTCGGCTCCTCTATGAGCTCCACAGAGCGAGCGCCTGCCTGCTCTGCCGCCTCCTGCACCGCGCGGCTCTCGACCGTCGTAGCACCGGACGGTATACAGATCATGATACGCGGGCGGAACACGATCCCCTTACCGATGACCTTCTCGATGAAGTAGCGCAGCATGCGCTCCGTCACCGTATAGTCGGCTATCACGCCATCCCTGAGCGGTCTTATCGCAACGATATTGCCCGGCGTGCGGCCGATCATCTGGCGCGCCTCCTCGCCGATAGCCAGCACCTCATTCGTATCCTTGTTCACGGCGACGACGGACGGCTCGCGCAGCACGATACCCTTGCCCTTTATATATACGAGGACATTTGCTGTCCCCAGATCTATACCGACATCCATAGAAAACCCAAACATGCTATTCCCCTTCCGAAACGGAATCCAGCTACAAAACTATCTAACACTACATTATATAGAATTCTTGTTCCAAATACAATACTTGATTTTGGTGAAAATATATCGAACGTATATTTGCTTTTTCATCTCAGCTTTACCACGAATCGCATTTGTGATAGAATCATAGCGCATGATTCTTGTATAAGCTCGCGAATATGGCGCGAGCGTTTCTACAGGCAGCCACATCTGTCACAGGCTACGGGAAGACGGCAGGATTCTCTGGCTTTACTCTGGATCGGCTGCGGATTGGAGGCTGATCTTATGTCAACAGAAGCAACCGCAGGATTGCTGGAGCGGCTGTTCAGGCTGAGCGAAAAACATACCACGGTCAGAACGGAGCTCATAGCGGGTGCAACGACGTTCATCGCACTCGCATATATCATGTTCGTAAACCCGAACATCCTGTCTGAGGCGGGCGTCCCCAAGGAAGCTGCCATCGCCGCGACGATCTGGATAGCCGCACTCGCCACCATGATGATGGGGCTCTTCGCGAACTACCCTATAGCACTCGCGCCGGGCATGGGGCTCAACGCGTTCTTCACATACTACGTCGTCGGCGTATTGCACCTGTCGTGGCAAGTCGCTCTCGGCGCTGTATTCTTCTCTGGTATCCTCTTTCTCATACTGACCATCGGCGGCATACGGCAAGCCATCATAGAGTCCGTCCCCGCCAACCTGAAGAACGCCATCGGCGTCGGCATCGGCCTCTTCATCGCATTCATCGGACTCAAGGGCACGGGGCTCATAGTGAGCGACCCCGCGACATTCATCACGCTAGGCCCTGTCACGAAGCCGACGACGCTGCTGTCACTATTCGGTCTGCTGCTCACCGCGGCACTCATGGCACGTAACGTCATGGGCTCCATCATCATCGGTATCATAGCGACGACCGCGCTCAGCATGTGCCTTGGATACTCGCCGGTGCCACATAGCATATCCGACATCATGAGCCTCTCCGTACCGAGCATGAGCATGACATTTGGAGAGCTCGATATCATGGGCGCATGGAACTACGGCATCTTCTCCATCATCTTCACGTTCACCGTCGTCGAGTTGTTCGACAACATGGGCACGCTCATCGGCCTCACCGCGAAAGCGGGACTCACCGACGAAAACGGCCATATCGAAAACCTCGACAGGGCGCTCACCACCGACGCACTCGGCACCATCGCGTCGGCAATATTCGGAACATCGACGGTCACATCATATGTCGAGAGCGCCGCAGGTATCGCAGCCGGCGGCAAGACGGGTCTCACGGCGCTCACCGTCTCCGTACTCTTCCTCATATCGCTCTTCTTCGCACCTGTCATCGGGCTCGTGCCGGGATTCGCCACCGCACCCGCTCTCGTGCTCGTCGGCGCGATGATGATGGCGGAAGTCACGCGCGTACAGTTCAGGGACTTCACCGACGGGCTGCCCGCCTTCCTCACGATCATCATGATGCCGCTGACATCGTCCATAGCGAACGGCTTCGCCTTCGGCTTCGTGAGCTACGTATTCATGAAGGCCGTGACGGGACGATTCAGAGAGATCAATCCCATCATGTGGCTCGTGAGTATCGCGTTCCTCGTGAACCTCGTCCTGAGATCCTGACGCACATCATATCCAACGAAAAAACTGCTATGAAGCGGAAAATCCGTTCATAGCAGTTTTCGTATCTATATGGCTTTAATGCCGAATCATCACATATCTACAGGGGTCTTGCCACAGTAGATGAGGATCGCACGGAACAGGCTTGCGGAGCGGCCGCAGCGCTGGAGTGCCTCCTCCTTCGTGATCTCACGGTTCTCCTTGCGGATCGTCTGAGCGAGCTCAAATGACTCCTGAGCGACCTTCAGGATCTCTGCCTTCAGCTCGTCCTCGTTCGTGATCTTGAGGTTCTTATCGACGACGATATCCTTGGCGATGAGGTCTGCACCCTGTACATCGTACTTCACCTCAGAATGATTGAGTGTCTGGTCGATGTTCAGATGGTGGGAGCGGTTGAAGTCATCATACACGCTCATATGAAGCGGCATGGAGAGGTCGCCGCAGTAGTGAGCGACGATAGCGTAGTTGTAGTCGTCATACTTGCCCATCTCCGTCCAGGACTTCGCCTTGCGGACGGAGTTCACGATCGCACCCATGATATACCCATCAGGTGCGTCATCGCGCTGATAGCCTATCATCTCGATCTGTGCCTCGAGGTCATCCATGGTCGGGGTCTTTGCTGCATCGAAGAAATGAGCCTGACCATCGTTCTTGCCGAGCCTGCCGACGAATGACAGCGTCTTTGCGACATCCGGTACGCATGCGTTATGATAAGACTTCATGCCGGCTGCCTTTGCAATCGCCATATGCGTCTGATCTGTCCATGCCTCAGCGGCAGGAGCCGTGAATGCGAGCCCCATAGCGCAGAGCACGCCTGGAACGATTGCCTTTAGTGCCTTCTTGCTAAGCATTATATGTCCTCCTTATCAAGTGAAAGGCGGCCTAAGCCGCCCTTCATATATCTACTCAATCTGTGGATTATTTGAGCTTGAATGCAAGCGACCCGACGATGATATTGTTGTAGTCGCCCTTAGAGGTCCACGCGAAATCTGTTCCTGTGCCCTTTTTCTTCATGCGGCCATATACGAGGTCAACCGACATGCCCTTCTTGAACACGTAGCCATAGTCGAGGCGAAGACCCTTCATATCATCGTAGAAGGTGTTGTTATGGACGACAGTACCATTTCTGCCGATATCCTGCCATCTCATGGAGAACACATGCGTGCCGACCTTCTGATTCGGCAGGTCGGAGCCGAAGTCATTCGTAGGACCCGTATAGAGCTCAACGAACCATGCACGGTCTGAACCATTGTTCCCTGTATACTCAGGGTTGCCAGACGTATTGCGCGCCCACTCGCCTACGAGCGTGCAGCCATGGAACTTGTACTTCGCAGTGAAATCGATGAAGTTATTGCGCTTATTATAGTAATTATAATCAGTGAAGACAACTTTTTTATCTCTAGGGGCTGGGTCTACGTTCTTATTATTCTTTTTTACAACCTCACCAGACTTATTAAGGGCAAACACATCATACTTCGTTATATCAGCGCGGAAGTATGCTGCACCAAGCTGGAGGTTCTTCACCGGGGAGAAATAGCCCTGTGCACCCATGATACGATTTCCGTTCTGGCGGTCGCCCCAGAAGAGCATCAGATTGTTCGGATCCCACCAGTTGCCGAATGTGATCTGCACGCCCGACTGGTTACCGGTCGCGTTATAGACCATCGACTGTCCGAGTGTCATGCCGCGCTTACCGATGAGGTAGTTGACATTCGCCACAGGATCCTTGAACGTGAAGTATCCCTGATCGAAATATGAACTATTTTTGTCATATTTGTAGCCATCAGCGTACATATCGTAGCCGCTATGCAGACGGGCGAAGAACTTCGTGTTCTTGTCTACATCATAGCGGAACACGACACGCGTGTAGTTATTCCAGCCATTCTGTATATGCTTAACGTTATTATCATCGTATTTCGTCTGATTGCCAACGGTATGCGTGCTTCTTGACGTATAATAGTCTCCACCTGCGTCATGGAAGTAGCTATATACGCCATTGACTTCCAGACGGAACTTATCGGATACATACGCCTCTGCATTATTCGTATCGATTGCCTGTGCACCGACGGTTGCGCCCATCATGAGTGCGAGGCTGAGTGCGAGCTTCTTTGACTTTGTCATTCTATATTCCTCGATTCTTATCTGTTATTTCTTGTCCTGCTGCTGTATCGTGCCCGTGCCGTCCGGCTTCCAGGTCTTCAGCATCTTCTTGCGTAGGTCGCTCTTCTGCTTCGGGCTGAGCTTCCAGTACGTGGATCCGCCACCCTCTGCCAGTGCGCTCTCCCAGTCGCCGTACTGCGGGTTCGGGAATACGACGAAGCGCGTTCCAAACTCTGCCTTGTGCTTGTCGACGATGGCGTTGCGATCCTTCTGGCTCTTGTGATATGTGCCTATCGGGAGGTCGCCCGCATTGTCGCCCATGAATACGACGATGTGATAGTCCTTAGCGATCTGATCGAAGCGTACCTGCTTGTTGCTCGTATCGGTCTTTAGGAGCAGATGCTTCTTGTCGACCATCGGGAATCCGAGCTCCTTCATGTTCTTTGCCGTACCCTCGTACGTCGTAGCATGCTTGCGGTTCGTTACGTAGAACACTTCAACGCCCTGCTTTGCCACCTTCTGGAGGCACTCCACTGCACCAGGCATCGCATCAGCCTTGGCTGCTGCACACCACTTGTTCCAGAGGTCATCGCCATACGCATTGTTGTTGCCGACATAACCTGCTTCGCACGCGCTGTTGTCGATGATGGTCTCATCACAGTCCATCACGATAGCGAGCGGCTTGTCGCCCTTCTTCCAGTTCGCAACGGCCTTGTCGACTTCCATGTTCACGCAGTTGTAGCCCTGATAGCAGAGCTCACGGTACTCGGCTGCGTTCTGTGTCCATGCAAGAGCCATGACGAGCTGCTCATTGAGGTCTTCCTGCTCATATGCAGCCTCTGTCTGAGGTGGAGCTGCATA
>OMZT01000127.1 GCA_900315615.1 uncultured Veillonellaceae bacterium
ATAGCAGAGCGTGCAAGTGATTTCTTTTTTCATGCTGGCTTACCCACAGTTATGGGAGAAGCCTCTCAAATTTATACTATTTTTGCTACAGATAAGTCGCCCCCTAACGCAGGGGGCGTGGATTGAAATATATGTATATCCATTGTGGAACATATGATTGCCAAACATACCATTTGCTCTTTGCTAAATGGCAGCAAGGGCTTTTTTTTTGCATGGGATGTGATAAAATAAAATCTTGTGTACTGTATGGTACACAGTTTCTATGTTGAAAGAAGAGGGATATTTCATGCAAACATAAGAATCGGAGTTCATGAGGCATGAGCTTAGGCTTCCTGAACTCACGGTCCGGGGCATGGTGCTGGGTGCATTACTCACGGTGATATTCACGGCATCGAATGTCTATCTCGGGCTAAAGGTCGGACTGACGTTCTCGTCTGCTATTCCTGCGGCAGTTATCTCCATGGCTATCCTGAAGATGTTCAGGGATTCCAATATATTGGAGAATAATATGGTGCAGACGCAGGCTTCGGCTGCGGGTACGTTGTCGGCTATTATTTTCATCATCCCAGGCCTTTTGATGATCGGTTACTGGCAGGGGTTTGAGTTTTGGCAGACATTGCTCGTATCAGCATGCGGCGGCTGCTTGGGCGTACTTTTCACGATTCCGCTGAGACGTGCTATGGTCGTCAATAGCGATCTGCCGTATCCTGAGGGAATGGCTGCGGCTGAGATACTGAAGGTCGGCAGCGGCGAGCACCGTGACAGCAACAAGGCTGGAGGTCTTCGCGAAATCCTTGGCGGCGGCATAGTCGCAGGTATCGTTGCGCTATGCACAAGCGGGTTCAAGGTGCTTGCGGGTGAGATCGGGTTCTGGTTCCATGTTGGCCGCGGCATGACGCAGATGCCGCTGGGATTTTCTACGGCTTTGGTAGGTGCGGGATATCTGGTCGGTATCGCGAGCTGAATCGCTATACTGATAGGCATCCTTATAGCATGGCTTGGATTCGTGCCGTACTTCACGATCACGGGTACGCCTGCCGATGGTCAGACCATGCAGCAGATGGCTTCAGCCGCCTGGTCTAGTAAGGTGCGTCTTATCGGAGCAGGCGCTATGGGCGTTGCAGCCGTATGGACGTTGATCACGCTGGCAAAGCCTGTTATCGAGGGAATGAAGGAGTCGCTTGCGGCGGTGTCTATGCCGGATGAGCAGAAGACACGTCATCACATGGATATAGATATGTCACTGCGCTCTGTTGGCCTGGTGTTCCTTGCGACGTTGATCGGGCTTTTGGGTATCACTTATTCGTTTGTCAGCCCTGAAGGCCTTCCTATGGGGCAGACACTGACGTTCGTGATCGTGGGTGTGATCGTGGCGGTGCTCATGGGATTCTTCGTGGCAGCGGCATGTGCGTACATGGCTGGACTCATCGGTACATCCTCTAGCCCTATTTCGGGTATTGGTATTCTCGGTATTATCATATCTTCACTTGTCGTTCTTGCGCTTTGCAATTCGTTTGGTATATTCGATATCGAGGGTGGCAGCAAGTTCGCTACAGCTACGGCTATCTATGTCACGAGTATCATCATGAGTATCGCCTGCATCTCAAATGATAATATGCAGGATCTAAAGACAGGCTATCTCGTTGGAGCAACACCATGGCGTCAGCAGGTTGCGTTGATCATCGGCGTCGTTATCGGTGCTTTTGTTATAGCGCCGGTGCTGAATCTGCTCTATGAGGCGTATGGCTTCCCAGGTGCGCTGCCGCGCGCTGGTATGGATCCATCGCAGGCACTTGCAGCTCCGCAGGCTGTGCTTATGACTACTATTGCTACAGGCATCTTTACGGCGAAGCTCGCCTGGGAGTACATCTTTATCGGTATAGGACTCGGCGTCGCAATCGTCATTGTCGATCTCATACTGCGTCGTCGTACACGCGCTTTTTGCCTGCCGCCGCTTGCAGTAGGTATGGGCATATATCTGCCGCCTTCAGTGCAGACACCGCTTGTGGTAGGTGCTGTCATGGGCTATATCCTTGAAAAGAAGCTGAAGGCACGCGCGGCAAAGCGCAGTCCTGAGAATCCGAATGAAGATGTAGCGGATTGTAAGCGCCGCGGTACGCTGTTTGCTTCCGGACTGATCGTCGGTGAGAGTATCATCGGCGTGATACTGGCTGGACTGATCGTGGTATCGGTGTCCAGTGGTGGAAGCGAATCTCCGCTGGCTTTGGTGGGCAAGGACTTCGCTGATATGTCTGAATATCTCGGATTGATCGTTTTCCTCTGTGTCGTTACGCTCTTTGGCAAGGTAGTCTGGGGCGGAAAGAAAGCATAATATTTTCTATACGGTATATCCGCATATGGAGAGGTGTTGTCAAAGGCAACGCCCTTCTTTTTTTATACGATATATAAAATTTTATATAAAGTCGTTGACAGGATGCATATAAAATTTTATAATCAAAGCATAGAAATATTTCTACGAGGTGTAAAGATGAAGATTCGTAAGGAGATTGCAGCGTATGTGCCGATGGCGGATATGCTATTGGCAACGTTTGGCGAGGATGTGGAGGTGGTGCTGCACGATCTTGCTGACCCCGAGCATTCTGTGGCATATGTGGCAGGAAACGTGACTGGCAGGAGGCGTGGGCAAAGTTTTGACCATCTTGTTCACGAGGCGGTTATTTCGGGACATGACAGCAAGGATTACGTGGCAAATTATTTTTTCACGGCAGATAATGGCAAGAGAATACGTTCTTCATCGATACTTATACGCGATGAAGCGGGCAGGCCAACCGGTGCGATGTGTATAAATCTTGATACGACGCGTATAGCGGCGGCTGCCGAATGCCTGAAGTCTCTGCTGCTCCAGCCTAGGTATCCGAAGGTGGAGGCATCTGCTCCCGATGAGTCGACGCTGGAGCATGATGGAACGAATGTGAGCGATATGGTCGTTTCGCTGATAGACAATATATTATCCGGCTGCAGCCCTGAGAAGCTTACCCGCGATGAACGCATCGCCAAGATACGCTTCATGGAGGAGAAGGGGATATTCGAGCTGAAGAGCAGTATCGGACATGTGGCTGAGCGTATGGGAATCAGCAAGGTCACGGTATACAGCTATCTGGATGAGGTGCGTGGGAAACGCAGGTAGATGTGAGGAGGTAAACGAAATGAATTATATGGAACTTGATACACCTTCATTGCTTATTGACAGGGAGAGGCTCCGTGACAACCTGAAGCATATGCAGGACTTTGCAGATGCTCACGGTGTGAAGCTGCGCCCACATACCAAGACGCATAAGATGCCGAAGATAGCGAAGATGCAGATGGATGCTGGTGCATGTGGTATAGCCGTCGCAAAGATTGGAGAGGCAGAGGCCATGGCTGAGGCGGGGCTTGATGATATCCTCATTGCGAATGAGATCATGGGTGAGCAGAAGTTCCGCCGCATAGCGGAGCTTTCAAGGCGTGTGGAGATTTCCTTTGGTGTAGATACGCCGTGCCAGGTAGAGCAAGCGGATAAGGTCTTTACAGAGGCCGGCTGTGATGCCGAGGTCGTTATAGAGATAGAGGTCGGGGAAATGCGCTCCGGTATTGTGGATGATGAGGGATTTACGGCTTTGCTTGAGTCTATCAGGCAGGCGAAGCATGTACACTTCAAAGGGCTGTTCTCTCATGATGGCAATACGTACGGCGCAAAGGACCTGGATGAGTGCCTGAGCCTTTCGATTGGCGCGCAGAAGAGGACACTTCATTTCAAAGATATCGCCGAGAAAATGGGCATGCCGGCAAAGGTCGTGAGCTATGGTGCTACACCGACGTTCATGAATGGTGTGGATATACTGCCCGGCATCACGGAGCTGCGTCCCGGGACGTATGCATTGATGGATGCCGCACAGGGACATGCTATCGGTACGCTTTCCAGGTGTGCTGCGACGGTGCTTGCAACGGTGATCAGCCGTCCTGCCTCAGACCGCACGATACTCGACGCAGGTGCGAAGGCATTGACGAAGGAGCAGCGCAAGGGCGGTATATGCGATACGCCGGGCTTTGGCACATTCCTAGAGTATCCGGATGTAGTCATTACAAAGCTTTTTGATGAGCATACGATCGTCATAGATAGGGCTTTTCATGATCAGGTGAAAGTAGGAGATAAGCTTCGCATTATACCGGTGCATATATGCCCTGTATGCAACTTGTATGATGAGGCATATCTGATATCTGATGGTGAA
>OMZT01000126.1 GCA_900315615.1 uncultured Veillonellaceae bacterium
TTCCTGTGGTCCTGAATACAGATGTATATGCTACGGCATCTATCGCCGGTGCATTGATCATATGTGCAGCAAATCTTTACATCGGGATTGAAGCTGCGGTTTGGGTTGGATTCATGTCCGTCCTGATTATCAGGGCTGTTGTACTGAGGTTCAATCTTCATCTGTATCATCCTAAGGTTGGTAGGTGGATCAATCATAGTAAATGACAGGGGGAATTTACATGAAAAAACTCATTATGCTTGGTACAGGCAATGCTATGGTTACACATTGTTATAATACGTGCTTCATGATTCGTACGGATAAGGCCGATTTCCTCACCGATGCGGGCGGCGGAAATCAGATCCTTGCCAAGCTTGAAGAAATCGGTGGTGACTATAACCGCCTTCATTATATGTTTGTCACTCATGGGCATACAGATCATATACTCGGTGTGATATGGGTGCTTAGAAAGATTGCAGACCTTATGAACAAGGGACGCTATGATGGTGAATTCCATCTATATTGCCATGATGTCGTACGTGATATGCTTATGGCATTTACGAAGATGACATTGAAGAAGAAGGATTTCGCTCAGATCGGAAGCCGTATCATCTTTCATGAGATCAAGGACGGCGAAAGCGTATCGTTCGATGGGATGACGCTGACGGCATTTGATATCATGTCGACAAAGGCCAAGCAGTTTGGATATGAACTGCGCTTTGAAGATGGACTACGCTTAACATGCCTCGGAGATGAACCGTATAACGAGCATGACAGGCGATATGCGGAGGGGGCGGACTGGCTTCTTTCGGAGGCGTTCTGCTTGTATGGTGATAGGGAGAGGTTCCAGCCGTACAAGAAGAATCACAGTACGGTCAAAGAGGCCTCAGAGCTGGCGGAGACACTGGGTGTAAAGAATCTCGTGCTGTATCATACGGAGGATAGTGATATCGCACATCGTAAGGAACGCTATACGAAGGAAGCCTCTGGGTTCTATAACGGGAAGATTTACGTCCCTGATGATATGGAGGAAATCACGCTTGATTGAAAAGAATTCTTAAAGTATGGATATATAATGGTTAGAATTCTTTGCTGAACCTTTAAGACACTTGACTTTCGAAAGTGATTTTTATAGTATTAAAATGTGTTGTCTTGGCCACTTTATCTCAATAAAGGTAGTAATATATTATCATAAGGGGGTAGGATTCATTTGAAATCGATAAAGAAATGGAAGGCCTGCAGTCTCGCCATTACAGCAGTTCTCGCGATGAGCATGCTTCTCGTTGGTTGCGGCAGCAATAATCAGAAGGGACAAGGGCAAGCTAAGCAGGTAAAGGCGATCAGTGTCCTTCAGCAGGACACGCCGCTCACCTCTGAGTACGCGGGACAGATCCGTGGTAAGAACGAGGTGAAGGTGCAGTCCCGCGTGTCCGGTACTGTCGTTGAGAAGTTCGTTAAGGGCGGTGATTATGTTCAGGCAGGACAGCCCCTGTATAAAATCGATTCGCGTCAGTATGAGTCAGCAGTGAATACTGCACAGGCAAATCTCGCACAGGCTCAGGCGACTTTGAGCAATGCTCGTATCGATCTTGCACGTGATGAGGAGCTTCTCCAGTCGGCAGCGGTCGCTGAGCAGATCGTGACGACGCAGCAGGCAAATGTCAATGCATATCAGGCCGTTGCAGATGCAAATGCTTCGCAGCTGCGTACGGCACAGCAGAATCTCGATGATACGGTCGTATATGCACCAATGAGTGGTAAGCTCTCTGTTGATGATGTGGCAGTTGGAACATATGCTGCGGCAGGGAATACCACTCTTGTTACGCTCGGATCTGAGAGCCCGATATATGCAGAGTTCAATATCTCTGAGACAGATTATCTGAAATTCATGAATAGCAGCAGCAGCCTGGGTGAGGGCGTGACCAGGATGGTTGCACCGACGGTATCGATGAGACTCAGTGATGGATCTATCTATCCACTGAATGGCACGATTGTCGCTGCAGATCGTACGTTGTCTAATAACAGTGGTACACTCACCGTGAAGGCGCAGTTCGATAACCCAAATCACATGCTGATTCCTGGCATGTTTGCACGTATAAGGCTTTCAGGAGAGGTAGTGCCGAATGCTATACTCGTGCCACAGCGTGCGATACAGCAGCTGCTTGGAAAGACCTTTGTGATGGTTGTCGGCGATGATAATAAGTCCGTTGCCAAATCCATCAAGCTTGGTCAGAAGGTCGGTAACTATGTTATCGTAGAGGAGGGGCTTGATCCTTCTGATATGGTAATCGTTGAAGGACTAACAAACCTTACGGAGGGTGTTCCTCTTAATGTGACAACCGTGACCGCTGAAGATATGGGATTCTCACTCGACGCAGATACTGAAGATCCTGATGCGCCGTCTTCTAATTCATAAGGAGGGGGCATCTTGTCAAAATTCTTTATACATCGTCCGATATTTGCGATAGTCGTCTCGGTGATTATCGTATTGCTCGGACTGATATCAATGGTGCAGCTGCCTGTTGCACAGTATCCGCAGATATCACCTCCTACGATATCTGTGTCTACGAGTTATACGGGCGCAAATGCTGAAGTCGTCAACCAGACAATAGCGCAGATCATTGAGCAGCAGGTCAATGGAACGCAGGGAATGGATTATATGAGCTCGCATTCTAGCGATACGGGTTCCTATTCACTGCAGGTCGTGTTCAATGTCGGTACGGACGGCGATATGGACTCAGTTAAGGTGCAGAACAATGTCGCTGTTGCGAACGCGAGCTTGCCTGATGATGTCAAGACGATGGGCGTGACGACGCGTAAGGCTTCATCAGATATGGGTCTTGTCGTTTCAATTTATACGCCAAATAATACATATGATCGTGGATTCCTGAAGAACTATGCTGACATATATATGCTCGATGAGATCAAGCGTGTGCCAGGTGTTGGTGATGTCAATGTGTTCGGCTCTGACTATGCGATGCGCATATGGCTGAATCCGGACAAGTTGGCTGAACTTGGTCTTACGATCGCACAGGTCAACGCGGCAATAAAGGAACAGAATGTACAGGCACCTGCTGGTACCATAGGCCAGATGCCGGTGCCAGAGGGTCAGGAGAAGCAGTACACTGGCAAGGTCGAAGGCAGACTCACGACTCCGGAAGAGTTTGGGAATATCATACTTAAGGCGCAGCCGAACGGCGCGTTCATACGTCTAAAGGATGTAGCGCGCATAGAGACCGGTCAGAGAGTCAATAACTTCGAATCCAACGCTAATGGATATACGGCAGTCGGATTTGGCGTTCAGCTCACAAATGATGCTAATGCTATGCAGACCATATCTAAGGTCCGTGAAGTGATAAAGGAAGCATCGTTGAACTTCCCTCCAGATATGAAATACATGGAGGTCGTTGATAATACACAGTACATACGTGCTTCCATAAAAGAAGTGCTTGAGACATTCTTCGAAGCATTGGCACTCGTTGTGCTCGTAATATTCATCTTTCTGCAAAGTTGGCGCGCAACACTCATACCTTTGCTTGCAGTCCCAGTTTCACTTATCGGAACGCTAGCGGCTTTCCAGGTACTTGACTTCACGATAAACACGTTGACACTTTTTGCAATGGTTTTGGCCATAGGACTTGTCGTCGACGATGCTATAGTCGTTATAGAGAATGTTGAATACCATCTGCAAAATGATGGCCTGCAGCCAGTAGATGCTACAGAGCGTGCGATGGATGAGGTGCAGGGACCTGTTGTCGCTATAGCATGCGTGCTCGCAGCCGTTTTCGTTCCAGTCGCATTCCTGGGTGGGATGACCGGTGTCTTGTACAGGCAGTTCGCACTGACAATCGCCGTCTCGATGGCTTTGTCTGCATTTGTCGCCTTGACGCTGACGCCGGCACTTTGCGCTATGATGCTTAAGCCACATAAGGAAGAAGATAAGGATAAGTCGAAAAATGTACTCGATAGGTTCTTTGATTGGTTCAATGAGGCATTCGAGTCATCTAAGAAGAAGTATCAAGGTGCTGTAGCCGTATGTATAAATCATGCGAGAATAGCATTCTTGTTCCTCATCATCATCGGCATAGGTGCAGGTGTATTGTACAAGATACTGCCATCAACATTCGTTCCGAATGAGGATCAGGGCTTCTTTGCGGTATCTGTGAACCTTCCAGAAGGTACTTCGCTGAACCGCACGAAACTTACGATGGATGCCGTGCGAGAGGACATGCAGAATCTTCCTGGTACTGACAATGTCATGAGCATTACGGGTTATGATATGCTATCTATGGGTGATAAGCCTAGTGCGGGTACGATGTTCATCGGCCTCAAGGACTGGTCTCAGCGCAAGACGCCTGAGACGCAGATCAGCTCGCTCGTTGGTCAGGCTATGGCCCTTGGTATGAAGCATCCCGAGGCTCAGGTAGTAGCGTTCAACTTCCCGGCACTGCCTGGATTGGGCTCCGTCGGCGGCTGGTCGATGCAGCTGCAGGATATGTCAGGACATACGGAGACAGAGATAGCGGATACGACAAAGAAGATCGTCGCGGCTGCCTCGCAGCGTCCTGAACTCACCGGTGTGCGTACTACGTATGCAAATACTGCCCCTATATACAAGTATGAGATAGACCGTGAAAAGGTAAAGACACTCGGAGTACAGCTTTCTGATGTGTTTACAGCACTGCAGGTTAATTACGGCGGAATGCAGGTCAATGACTTCAA
>OMZT01000125.1 GCA_900315615.1 uncultured Veillonellaceae bacterium
AAGAACGACTCAAAGAAATATCCGTCATCATGGTTGCCCTGTATATACCAGACAGGCGTCTCCTGCAGCACCTCAGGAATCTTGGTGAACCAGTTCTGCAGATACTGCTCGCGCTGATAGCCCGTGCCAAAAGAAATATCGCCGCCATGAAGGATCATATCAGGCTTCACATGGCCGATCATCTTCGTGAAAGCCTTCTCCGTATGGAAAAGATGCGAATCTGACACCGTAACCATGCGCACATGCTCAGGATTCTCAGCCAGCGTATGGAACTTCGCCGCAAAAACGGGCTTATTGCCGACCACGATCTGATACTTGTACTCCGTATCCGGCTTTAATCCCTCAAGATGTGCTGTATAAATGAAGAACCCCGTCTTGCTGTCCCTGGATGGCGGCTCCTTCCTGGAATCCGCCTGCACACATGCAGACTGCCTGCTCTTCTTCGGCGTATCGCCGAGGCTCTCCGTTGCCAGCTCAGCATCGCACTCCACGGGCATTTCCCACGCAACCGTCATCTCATCCTCTGCCGGCGCCAAAAGGTATGGACCAGCAAGAATCTTCTTTTCCTCGCTCATTATAAATCCTCCGAAACTCACCAAAGAGATCAATATCTACATCAGCAACATGAAAGGGCTCCCCCGTCGCGCAAACAGCACAGCAGAGAAGCCCTCCAGACGACTAGAAACTACCATCCCAGCACAGCATCAGCCCTGCTCTGCGTCGTCCTCCTCGTCCTTATTATGTCTCTTAGCCCAGATGGTCGGGACAATAAGGATCGTCATGATAGCAACAGAACCGATCCAGAACGTCATGATCGTATCAAAGTTGTATGATACAACGCCGTTCACAACGGTCTTAGCGGAGTCAAGCAGGAGACCATTCACGATATCCTGAAGTGCAGCACCGCCATAAGCGAGCAGACCGATCATGCCCATTGCCGCACCAGTTGCTTTTCTTGGGGAAATGTCGACTGCGAGCATTCCGCCGACGAATGTCAGCATAACGCCGAGCGCAAGGCCATAGATGATGATAGCTGCCATGATGAGCAGTTTGGAGTTCGGCACGAAGCAGAACATTGAAATACCGACGAGCATGACGCAGCCAAACACGATGGTCGTGATGCTGTGGCGTGAATGGAATACCTTATCAGATACGATACCTGAAAGGACAGATCCGATACCACCCATGATCGGGGACAGCGACATCAGAGTACCAGCCTCGGTCAGGCTGAGTCCCTTGGACTCCTGCAGGAAGATAACGCCCCAGCTGGAGATCGAATAACGCGAAATGCCAAGGCAGATGGCCGCTGCAGCCAACAGCCAGATGAACGGGTTCTTCACAACCATGAGCTGTGCTTCTCTCGTGGAGATCTTCTGCTCCTTCTTCTCCTGGACGATCTCACCCTCGAACTCGTTTGCAGACGGGAGTCCATAGGTCTCCGGACGATCCTTCATGAAGCGGAACATGATAAATGCGAGCACTATGCAGACAATACCTGGCACGAAGAATGCCGCATGCCATCCCAAAGCCACGATGATGAATGACGTACCGAGGTAGGTAGCACCTTCACCGACATAATGTGCGATACCGAAAATACCGTACCATGTTGCCAGCTGGCTCTTAGAGAACCACTGTGACAGTGAAACGATACAAGGCGCCGACCCCATCGACTGGAAGCAGCCGTTGATGATCCACATCAAGATGAACACCCAAGCCTGGTCGCTGAAGCCAAGGATCGTATTGACGATTGCAGCACCCAGAAGTCCGGCAGGAACTATCTTCTTGATATTACAGTGGTCAGCTATGAATCCATTTGCGAACTTGCCGATTGCTATAGCAACGAGCATGCCTGCGCCCATGAGACCCAGAGTAGTTGGTGTGAAGCCATCATCGATCATCGGCTTCTTTGCAACGCCGAGAGTCATACGCATCACATAATACATACCATAGCCGAGAATCATTGCCGTAACGGCCTGGATACGCGCCGAACGGTACATCTTCTTGATCCTGGCCTGATCCTGTATCCGGGGTTTGTTCTCCCCTGTCAGGAACCATTTCAGAAACATCTTTCCTCGCTCCCTCGTAGATAAAATATGAATACAACAGCAGAAGGCGGAAAACACTGGACTTTTCCCGCTGCAGTTAGTATAATTAAAGGTGATAGTCTGCATCACACCTTTATCGAAGTTAACCACTTCTTTATCACTAACTAATCTTCATATACTCATTATAGAGTAAACGTTTTGAAAAAACCTCTACAATTTTGCTATTTTGTGATAAGCTTTGTTCATTTTCTTCTATCTTTTGTCTATCTTATATCATAAATAATGCAAAAGATAATTTTCTGATTTCAGAGGTGAGAACATGTCCCACGACAACGCAGCAGAGGTCACTATGCCGCGCGTGCTGTACGCCAGTCGCTACGATCACAGCATATTGCCTGTGACCGCACCACTCATATCGCATAATGACCGTGCGGAGATCTTCTATCTCCTAGACGGCGAAGGCAAATGCACCATAAACAGCCACCCATGTACCACACACAAGAGCGATCTGCTGCTGGTGAATGCTGGCACACTCAGAAGCATATTTGACCAGTATAGTCAGGATATAGATGTCATACAGATCGGCATAGCCGGCCTGGAGCTGGACGGACTCCCTGCCAATCATCTCGTGGACAACATACGCCTCCCCATCATACCGGCAGGGAAGCGCTCTGCCGCGATAGATGCCATCACCACTACGCTCGTCACGCTCAGCGGCATGGATGACACGCCACAGCCCGTATCAAGTCATCTCGTCTGTGCGCTCATAGAGGAGATAGAGGAGAGACTGCTCGCCGAGGCGCCAAAGACCCAGGCTCAGAACTACAACATAGGGCTCAGGATCAAGGAGTACCTTGACGCGCACTACCTAGAGAACCTCAAGCTCCCGGATATCGCGACAGCCCTCAACATCAGCCCGTATTACCTCTCTCACACGTTCAAGAAGATGACGGGCTGCGCACCGATACAGTATGTGACACGTAGGCGTATAGGAGACGCGCAGAACCTCCTCCTCTCCACGGATAAGACGATAACGGATATCGCGATGGAGTGTGGCTACAACAACTCGAACTACTTCCAGGTCGTGTTCAACAACTTCGTCGGTATGCCTCCCGGCAAATACCGCAAGACGTGGAAGAAATGACGAGCCTCCATGACTTTCCAACTATTATATATACGCCAAAAAAGGGGTCTCCCTCAATGGGAGACCCCTTTTGTACTCTGCAAAGAGATATGAGATTACTTCACGATGTCATGCTCAGCAATCCACTTGGACCACGGAACAGCATAGTTGGAATCCTTGTTCTCGCGAACGTACTTGTAGAACCACTTTATCATGCGGGCCTTATCTGCATAGTAGCCAGCCTTGTAGTCCTTAGCCTTCGGATGTGCAATCGTATATGCACTGTAGTTGCCGCCGATCAGATACTGACGGTCGAGGATCGTATTCAGAGGAATGTTCGGGTTCTTCATCATATCGACCATCACCATGAAGACCGTCGTACGACCTGCACCTGCTGCGCAGTGGAAATGCAGCCATGCATCCTTAGGCAGCGTCTTATACCAGCCGACGAACTGATCTACGTACTTCGGTGCCGGCCACAGATGATCGCGGGCCGTGATACGATAGTAGTTCATGCCGAGGGACTTAGCGACCTCTTCCTCGGTCTGAGCCTTGTGCACCTTTATCGTCTTCGGATCGATAGCGACCTTATCGAAGCGAGCCTTCGAGGAGTCAACTTTTGCGACGACGACACCATCAGCCTTCTCTGCTGCTTTGAGGCGATCCTTCTCGTCCTGGATGATGGCAGCAGAGTCATCATTGAAGTGTACATTTGCCCAGTCGCGCAGACCGTACCAGTTCACTGCCTGTCCATCGAAGTAGCCATGCGGCTCCTGACGGAGGTCTACATCATATATAGGTCCCTTAGCGTACTTCTTGATCTCTGCGACCATAGCCTTGCCCTCAGGAATCGTGAACTCAGCAGATCCGGACATATTCGTCTCGGCAAGTCCCTTAAGCGACGGGGTCATGCTGGTCACGAACGGCTTATACTTCTTTTTGATCTCAGTGCGGAGCTTCGTATTGTAGCTCGTACGGAAGTTTCTCGGCAGAGCATCCTGCATCTTGCCCTCGAGTCTCCAGACGACGCCGCTGTAGTCCTGTCCGCCGGAATAATAATGGTGCTCTTTTGCCCACTTCACATAGGAGTAGTCGAGGTTCGGATGATGCACCACATAGTCATAGAACTGCTCCGTGAAGCGATAGCGCTCTATGTAGAGTGCACGCCCCCAGTTCTTCTTGCTGTCCTTGATATCGTTCAGGAACACATGACCGATGAGACCCTGGCGCTCGATGATATCATCAAACGAAACACCGAGCGGAGCGCTCTTCAGTATATCATGCATGACGCTGAAGATCGTCGTCCTGCCCATGCCGGCATAGCAATGGTAATGCACCCATGCATCCTTCGGCAGGGACTT
>OMZT01000124.1 GCA_900315615.1 uncultured Veillonellaceae bacterium
ACACCGATAGATGAACGCGTGACGGATGAGGCTGTATTGGCGGCTCTAAGGAAGCTCCGCGACAGCCTGGGGCAGGAGAAATACGACCGCTGCATCGCGCCCATACAGAATATCGCATGCAATAAGCACAGCGTGCTCATACGTACGGCGAACGTGCGTGAGCGCAGCCTGCTGATGCGCGAGTGCCTGGCGGACATACAGGCGGCATTTGGCGTAAAAAGTGTGCGCGTGACGGGGTGATTTTGTACGGCAGATGATGTATAATATATCTGTTTGTCAAAAAGCTGATTAAAAAGGGAGATCTGGATGAAGAAACATTTTATTGGTATGTTGCTGCTTTCACTTATGATTGTGGTATTGGCTGCGGGCTGCGGAGCTGATGACAGCGCGTCTTCGGCGAGCACTGAGCCCGCCAAAGAGAAGTCTACGGCAGAGCAGGCGATAACAGAATGCGTCTCTCATTTTGGCGAGGCGGGCGTGTCAGCGTCTGACCTCTATGTGACCGATGAGAACAGCTGGTTTGGACTGAAGGCTACGCCATGGCTGAAGCGCGAGCAGATCATCTCTGGGGCAAAGCTTCAGAAGGTAGAGAATCTCAGGATAGAGAATGTGAAGGATGAAGGCAAATACGTGAAGGCTGACCTCACCTATGATATAGGAAACCAGCATTTCGAGAAGCAGCCGAACCTTTTCGTGCGCGGCGATGATGGTAAGCTCCGCGTCGCATATGACAGGGTCGTGAAGGTGACGGAGTACAAAGCTGTGCCTTCGATACATATGCCGGGCGTGAAGATCTCCTGCAAGATAGGCGAGACGCTCGACTGCAATGGATATATCCTGGCATTGGCATTCAGGAATGAGGGCAAGAGAGGATACAGCTTCGGATGGGTAGAGCCTGCGTATTATGACCTCGTGACGGCTGCTGGCACGCTTCATCCGACGCCGCTTAGCCTGAACGGCACAGTGGTGATCGACTACAAGCCCGTGCACAATCTGAAGCTTGCCCCGCATGGCAACGACTGCTGGATATACATACCGTACAGCGGCAAGCCGGATGGAATCAAGACCATAGATATAGACGGCTTCTACCCGCTCACCGGTGGCGGACTGCCGGCGAGCCCATCCCCTGCGCACCTCACACTGACACTGACGAAAAAGTAATACACAGATATTTTATGCGAGACGCCTGGAACATAACCGGGAGATTGTAGGAGGAAGGCTATGCAAAAGGGACTCATCGGTGTAATCATCGGCCTTTTCATATTGGTGAGCGTTGGTATCGGAATGCTCCTCGGAGGCGGTGACACGGCGGATCAAAGTCAGCCGCAGCAGCCGCAGCAGACATCTGAACAGGAGGCAAAGAAGCCCGCTGCCCCTCCAAAGGGAGACGTGCTCGTCGATAAAGCCTCAAAGAATGCTGCGAGAGGCTATGAGATACCCGTCACGGCACCAGCGGATACCGCTTTCGGCTGGGGCGGCAGACTGATCGCAGATGTCAGGCTGGCGATGTCTGAGATCGAAGGCTCGGGGCATGTCGGGCATGGCACGATCGAGGGTCAAAAGGCCGTGCTCGGCTGCTGGCAGTATGATCTTGGTGACGGCGGTGTTGAGCTTGGGTACGTCGTGAAGCAGAACATCGTCTATGATGACAAATGGCTCAAGTGTGATATCAGGCTCGCCGTCATGGGTGACACGACCGCGGGCGGAGTCGGAAGGTACTATGACCTAAACGGTGTGCGCATACGCTATCAAGGCGACAGCATGGTCATTGCGAACAATGACGGCGTGACGCTAGAGCCCGGCACCGATGCATATAATATGATCAGGGGCGCTGTGCTCGCATCGTTGATACTCGCAGATGAGCAGCAGAGAAATGCACAGAGAGGAGATTCCAACTTCTCCGGCTGGAACAAGATATACTGAGGTGCTAGAGCCTGTCGGCAGCAGTTGTTGAGCCGGCAGGCTTTTTCGTAGGATCAGACATGAAATGTTAGGAAAACGCGTCTTGTATTGAT
This sequence comes from uncultured Veillonellaceae bacterium, assembly GCA_900315615.1. Lineage (GTDB taxonomy): Bacteria > Bacillota > Negativicutes > Selenomonadales > Selenomonadaceae > RUG114. Next base: position 2,016 of record OMZT01000124.1, read on the forward strand.
GCGCCGAATGTGGTATAAGACAGATATACATGAAAAAGAAAGGGGAAGCGACATGCAGGATGATGTCATAGCGGCTGTTGCGACTCCGCCAGGGCGCGGGGGCGTGAGCATCGTGCGCGTGAGCGGAGTCGGCGCGATAGAAAAGGCGGGCAAGGTGTTTAGGTCCGCGAGTGGCAGTCCGCTTACGGAAGCGAAGAGCTTTACGGCACATTTCGGCCATGTGATGAGCGCAGATGAAAAGGTGATAGACGAATGTATCGCGCTCGTCATGCGCGCGCCACATACGTATACGACGGAGGATGTCGTAGAGCTGCAGCTGCACGGCAGCCCCATCGCGGTGAGGGAGACGTTGAGCGCGCTCGGGCTGGTCGGTGTGCGTATGGCAGATCGCGGGGAATTCACGAAGCGCGCGTTCCTGGGCGGCAGGATAGACCTTTCGGAGGCGCAGGCCGTGATGGACATCGTATCCGCACGCTCTACGAAGGCTCTCGGCATAGCAGAGGGGAGGCTGTCGGGGCGGTTCTCAGACCGCATACGCGCATTGCAAGGAGAGGTGAAGGCCGTCATAGCACACCTCGAAGCGTTGATAGATTTCCCTGAGGAAGGTGTAGAGGACATCGAGCTCAGGGATATCACAGATGGTATACACCGCGCTGTCGCTGAGACGGATCGGATACTCGCGTCAGCGGATACGGGGCGCATATACCGCGATGGCCTCAGGACGGCGATCATCGGAAAACCGAACGTGGGAAAATCCAGCCTGCTGAACTATATACTCGGCGAGGAGCGCGCCATCGTCACCGATATACCTGGAACGACACGCGACAGCATAGAGGAGAGCGCAGAGCTCGGCGGTGTGCCGCTGGCAATTGCCGATACAGCCGGCATACGTGAGACAGGAGACGAGGTAGAGCGCATAGGCGTAGAGCGCTCCAAAAGGGCGGCAGAGGGTGCAGAACTGGTATTGGCACTGTTCGATGGCTCCAGGAAGCTCGATGCAGAAGACGATGAGATCATGCGCCTTTTATCAGGGCGCGGCAAAGGCGCTGCGGCATTGCTCACGAAAAGTGACTTGCCGCAGGTCGTGAAAGAGACAGAGCTTGCCCAAAGGATTGCCGAAGTGGCAGGCGATGTGCCGCATATCATAACGATAACGACAAAAAACGGTACAGTAGAGAATGCGCCGGGAAACAAATCGCCACAAATGGAGCCGATAGATGGCACAGACGATACACAGCAAAGTGATGAACAGTCCGCAGTGGGCATGGCGGCACTGATCGACGTCGTGAAGGAGCTCGTAGGCGAAAGGACGCCTGACGATGAGATACTCAGGGACGAGCGTGAGGCCGAGATACTTAGGCGCGCAAAGGGACATCTCGAAGCGGCGGAAAAAACGATATCAGAGGGTCTGCCAGAGGATTTCATCTCCATAGACATGCGCTCCGCATGGGAGGCACTCGGCGAGATCACGGGCGAGACGACGGCAGAGAACATCATCGATGAGATATTCAGCCGCTTCTGCATCGGGAAATGAATCTATGAAGCTGTGTCTTAGCGCAGCAAATGAACGGAAAATCACAAAATTGAAAAGCTAGCTTTCAGGCGGATCTGATCATCTACTATACAGATAGTCAGAGCCGCTTTTTTGTGTAGGTAGTAAAAATTTTGTTTTTGTCAAGTGCCAATTTTGATAAAATAATGTCATAATCTGCATTGAAAAGAATTTAGAGTTTATTATAAAATATTGTATAAGTGTATGGCTGATTTCAACATATGATAGAGAGGACACAGTATGTAAAAGATGCAGTTGGTCATCATGACCGTGCTCGTGATAGTTGTCAGTTTCATACTTACGACACTTGTATCGGTATATTCACTGAGGACCGTTATCAGAGGCAATAATGAAGAGCTATCGAAGGCGCTTGCCGCAAAGGTATATGAGTCTATCAACACCAGGATGACTGAGCCTGTCGCCGTGTCACAGGCCATGTCGGCTAACTATTACCTACTGAAGGAGTTGAAGGAGGGGGATTTCCCGGTCGAGGAAACCGAGAACGGGCTGGTATCGTATTTATCGATGCTCAGTGCCACACGAAACTACAGCTCGGCATTCGTCGTATCGGAAAGGAACCACAGGTACTATACACAGGACGGATTCAACAAGGTGATAGATCCCGCCCTAGATCCGCATGACGTGTGGTATTCGACATTCATTTCGTCTGGAAAGATGGTCGATTTCGATGTGGATACCGACGAGGCGCATGGCAACCAATGGACGGTGTTCGTCAATGCGAGAGTCGAGGATGATGCAGGGCGGCTGCTTGGCGTATGCGGTGTCAGTATAAGCGTGGCTGATCTACAGGAGATACTGAAGTCTTTCGTTGATGAGTATGGTGTGGAGATCAATCTGACCAACGACAGAGACGCTATACTGATCAATCAGGATGAAGTCGCGATAAAAGATGCCGTGCTGAACAGTACAGAAATGTCGGAGTACAGCTCGGACACGGACTATATGTACCAAAGCACTGCAGAGGGCGGCTACAGGGTGTACAAGTATATGGACAATCTCAACTGGCTGCTTGAGGTGCATAAGGACAGGGCAACAGACAATGCCGTCTATGCGTCACTTATCTATCAGAACCTGATCATATTCGGTGTCATACTGATACTGATGCTCGCCCTTGTGTCATCCAATATCAACAAGGAGAGAAAACGGTCAGAGGCGTATGCGGGAAAGATTGAAAAGTACGCGAAAAAGCAGGAAATGCTGAAGGCGAAGGCCGAGTCGGTCAATGCGAAAAAGGATAGCTTCTTGGCGGATATCGGGCAGGAAGTGCGCACGCCGATAAACGCTATCATAGGCCTAGATGATATGATCATGCGCGAGACAGATGACAGCAGGATAAGGTCTCATGCGGCGCAGATACATTCCAGCAGCATCATGCTCATGATTATCGTCAGCAACGCGATAGACCTATCGATGATCGAGTCAGACAGGATGAAGATAGCACCTGCGGTGTATGATACGACCGCCATGCTGTCCGCCGTGCTCGATGTGATCATCCCAAAGGCAGAGGCTGATGGGGTCAGTGTCAGCTATGAGATAGACCGCAGCATGCCATCGAGGCTGTATGGCGATGATATGCGCATTCGTCAGACAATCGCGAATCTCCTCATCGATGCCATCGACCATGTCGATGAAGGAACCGTAGCACTTTCTGTATCTTCCAGGCCGGATAAGAATGGCACGGTCATGCTCGATGTCTCTGTAAAGAGTATCGGTGCACATAAGGATGATCATCAGCCGGAGAAAGGTCGTTTCTCGACGGGTGAGATCGGGGTCATCGTAGCTAAAGAATGCATCTCACTTATGGGAGGCCATCTAGAGACACATACCGTGGGCGACAGTATCAGGGAAGTCTGCTTCGATATCAGGCAGGGCATAAAGAGTACGCTCATGGTAGGCAGCTTTGACGATATATACAGCAGGAAGAAAGGCGAGAAATACGATGAGCTCTTTGCGGCGCCAGATGCCAGGATATTGGTGGTCGATGACGTCAGGATGAACCTACTCGTATTTAGGGAGCTGCTCCGTAACACGGATGTCAAGATCGATACCGCGGTGAGCGGGGCTGAGGCGATAGAGCGCCTAAAGGAAAACAAGTACGACATCGTATTCATGGATCATTTCATGCCTGGCATGGACGGTATCGAGACACTTCAAGAGATGAAGAAGCAGATGATGCCGAACATCAGTGGTACGCCTTTTATAGCCATGACATCGAATACTGCTACGGGTGCCCGCGAGATGTATATCAAGAACGGATTCTCCGACTATATGGTAAAGCCTATCGAGGGCAGAGCGCTCGAGGCGATATGCATAAAATGGCTTCCTGTGGATAAAGTCTATGCTGGGCATAACGCTGTGGATAAAGGGGTGAAGAAGGATTGAACATCACGGAGCTTTTCACGGGGATATACATACTCATGGTCTTCATGCCATTTGCGGCAATGCTATATTTCCTAGTGTTTTCTGGAAAGGTATATTATGCTGAAGCCTCGCTGATGTGCTTCGTTATAGCCATAGAAAACTGCGGATATATGATCATAGCGTACTCATCAAGTCTGGGTGAAGCGATCGCGGCAGATAAATTCACGCTCATCGGCGGATTACTGTTACCGTTCCTGATGGTCATGCTCATAGCTAGGATCTGTGAGTACAGCATACCGAAATGGATCGTATCCGCGTTCCTGATGATGACGATTGCTCTGATCGGTATGATATTCTCGCCTCTATATACGACACTGTACTATACGGACATCAGCATGGGAAGCTGGCTGGGGTTCACATATCTGGAGAATACATATGGCCCTTTGAACACGGTATATCTGCTCTTTCTCGCGGTGGAGTTCGTAGCTTGTGCCGCCATCGTCCTATATACGCTGCTGAAGAAAAAGAGCGTTTCAAGGCGCAGCATATCTACATTGATCCTTGCGATGGCAGCTGCCTCACTCTTTTACTATATGCAGCGCCAGATTGGCGTGAAGGTCAGCTTGCAGCCGTTCATCTTATCGATATTGCTCGTCGTCGTCCTCACGGTATGCCACAGGATATACATGTATGATATGTCCGAGAACGTCATGTCCGTATACAAGAAGCTGCGTCAGTACGGATATATCACCTTTGATGAAAAGCTCAGATACATGGGCTGCAATGATTTCATCATGGAGTTGTTCCCTTTTATGAAGGACTTCCAAGTCGACAGCGTGATAAACACGAAGAGAGATAGCAAAGACCCCGATAGGAGATTCTTCGATGATAAGATAATGGCGCCGCTCAGGAAGCTTTCGGCGACAGGTCAGGATGAGCTCGATGGCAGTATGGTCAAGTATAAGAACATGTACTTCAGGTATACGATCCGTCCCATATTCTCGAACAACGGTCGTGGAGAGAAGCTAGGCTACCTGGTGGAGCTCGTAGATGACACACAGCGTCAGAGAAGCATAGAGCTCCTGAACGAGTCAAACCGCATACTGCAGAAGGAGAAGCAGCGCGCGATGGACTACTCGCGTGAGACAGACAAGGCGAACAGGGCGAAGAGCGATTTCCTTGCGAATATGAGTCATGAGATGCGGACGCCGCTCAATGCCATCATCGGCATGAATACGATGATACTGAGGGAAACGAAGGAAAATCATGTACGTGAGTATGCCGAAGACCAGAAACGACAGGCCAAGATGCTGCTTAGCACGATAAATGGGATACTGGATTTCTCAAAGATAGAGTCTGGTAAAGTAGACATCGTCCCTGAGGAATACGATATAAAAGACCTTCTTCAGGACGCGGTCTCAGTGGTGAAGCCTCGTATGGATGCAAAGGGATTGTCATTCGTCATAGATGCAGATCGGGATTTGCCAATGAAGCTATTAGGTGATGGCGAGAAGATACGGCAGATATATATCAATATCCTCACGAATGCAGCGAAGTACACGCAGAAAGGAGGTGTGAAGTTCCATATATACGGGAAAAAAAGAGGGAGATGTATTCTATCTCATGGCGTCCGTCAGGGATACGGGTATCGGTATCCGCAAGGAGAACCTGAAGGCGATATTCGATTCATTCCAAAGGGTCGATCAGAAGAAAACTCGTACCATCGAGGGGACGGGGTTGGGGCTTGCCATCTGCAAGCGGCTGTGTGACTCGATGGGCGGCAAGATATCGGTAGAGAGCGAGTACGGCAGCGGCTCGGAGTTCACGGTGATGCTGCCGCAGAGGGTCATAGACTGGACGGAAGCAGGGGAGATTGATTTCAATGAAAGGGAGGCGTATATAGAAGATGATCATGTGTACGAGGGAATGCATTTCAAGGGGCAGATCCTCGTTGTGGATGACGTAGGAACAAACCTGAAGATCACATGCATGTACCTGAAAGACTCAGGCCTTGAGATAGATACGGCTCAGAGTGGACGCGAATGCCTTGAACGTATCAAGGAGAGAACATACGATGTGATATTCCTTGATCATATGATGCCCGAGATGGATGGCGTTGAGACGCTGAAGCGTATACGGGAGACTGAGAATCCGAACAAGGTGACGCCCGTGATCATGATGACGGCGAATGCCGTGCGTGGCGCGATGGAAGAATACATGGCAATGGGGTTCGATGGCTATCTTTCAAAGCCGCTGGATCCGAGGGCGCTCGATGAGATGATCGCAAGGTTCATCCGCCCGATTTCGGAGGCATCAGTCGGCGCAGAGAGTACAGGCGACGACGCCGTGGCGGATGCCGATAAAAATGATAGGCTTGCCCCATTCAAAGATGTGCTGGATACGGAGACGGGGCTGAAGTACTGTCTCCATGATGAGGATTTCTATCTTGAGATCATAAAGACATACGTCTTTGAGAACAGGCTCGAGAGGCTTAGGGAGGCTTTCGTGTCCGAGGACTGGAAGAGCTATCGCATAAATATACATGCGATCAAATCCACGTCAATAAATATAGGTGCGATGAAGATGTGGGAGGAGGCGAGAAAGATGGAGACTGCAGTGGCGGATGGGGATATACAGTTTGTCAAGGAGAATCATCCGTGCATTGTGAAGCAGTATAAGAAACTCATTCAGAACATAGATATTTGGAGTTGATGTCCCATGATTGCAGATGAACGTAAAACGATGGTAGTAGCGGTTGTCGATGACGAACCGATGGAGAGGAAACGTCTTGCGGCGTATATAAAGGCGGCAGGCTGGCAATCTGTGGATTGTTTTGCTTCTGGAGATGAGTTCCTGAAAGGATTTAATGATAAGAAGTATGGGCTGGTGTTCATGGACATCCTCATGGATGGCCGTAACGGTGTGGAGATCGTCAAGGTCATTCGTAAGGCATCGCCCAGAATATTCATCGCATTCGTGACAGGTTCTACGGACTTCGCTATGGAAGCATATCGCCTGCACGTGAACAGATATATAGAAAAACCTTTCGATCAGGAAGAAGTACGCGAGATACTCGAGGAAGCGCAGGAGATAGCAGATGCCGCGCCAGCCCCGGAGACCGTGGACTTCGGAGGGCTGATGGAGCCGGTCGAGCCATGGCAGATCGTTTGCATAGAGCAGCAGGCGCATATGGCTGTGGTATACCTCTCAGACGGCAGCAGCCGCAAGATACGAGAGAAGATATCTGTATTGCTGGAATACCTCGAGGACAGGCAGGAGTTCCATCAGTTCCATAAGAGCTTCATCGTGAATATCGCCCATGTCACTGGCATAGATGAAGACCTGCAGATGTTTCTTACGGACATCGGAAAGAACGTCCACATCAGACGCCGCTCGATGGGTGAAGCGCGAAGGACGCTGAAGCAGTATCTTGATGAGATGGAAAAGGATATGTAAGAAGAATAGGCGGCGCTTCGGCGTGCTCATCGTCAAGTAAAAAACTGCTCCAGGCTTTGGAGCAGTTTTTTGTGCGATTTTGGACGGATTTTCATGGTACTCATGCGATAGAATGGTACGCGCCGTGAGACAGCGTATGTATCAAGCGACTAAAAAAACATCTCTCACCGTATGGCGTACTGCCATAAAGTGAGAGATTCTTTCATTTTATGCTGCGTTATGTGTGCTTAGGGATCTCCTGGCCAGTTATGACCTTCGCGCCTTGCATCTTGCCTTTTGCCAGCCGTGCCATGGCTTTGGCGACGGTCAGTGTCGGCATGGGCTTCATGCGTTTCAGGAGACCTATGGCATTGAGTGCTTGCAGTATCTTCACGGAGACGGTTTCGAGCATCCGTTTAGCTGGGTGGCGGATGAGCGATGGCGGGCGCAGTATGATGAGCACGGGAAAGCCGAGTGCCTTGAGGTCGCGCTCAATTTCGCCTTTCAGGCGCGTATAAAAGAACCGCGATGCGGGATCCGCACCGATGGACGAGACGACGACCATGCACGGCACACCGTTTGCGCGGGCGGCTTTCGCTGCAAACAGCTGGTAGTCGTGGTCGACACGCCACTGCTGCTGCTTGCCGCCCGCTTGCTTTTTCGATGTGCCGAGGCTCGAGAACAGTACATCGCCTTTTACGAGCTCCTGCCATGTCTCTGGCTGCTCGAAGTCTATGAGATGCACATGGAACTTTTCTGTATGCTCCTGTGGTAGTGTTGGCTTATGGCGCACCAGCACCTCCACGCTTTCATAGTCTGGACTAGCGGCGAGCACCGCGAGCAAATCACGCCCAACTGCGCCCGTAGCACCGATGGTAATAGCTTTCATAACCAAGCCCCCCTGAACCTATCTGCTGGTTTGTACGTATGACTTTTTTGAGCGAGATAGGAAACGTCAATACTGAAACCCGGCGAAGCTAAAGTCACACGAAACGGCAAACGTGGTCGACGGCGATGTCGGAGAAGCCGTAGGCTTCGGCCTTTGTGAGCTGGCCGTTCGCGATGGACTGGAATGTCTTTAGGAGCTTTGCGCCCATCTCTTCGACTGTGGCCTCGCCGCGGATGATGCCGCTGAGGTCGACGTCCATGTTGTCCTCTAGCCAGTTATATGTGTGCTCATTTGCCGTGACCTTGCAGACGGGCACGATAGCGTTGCCCGTAGGTGTGCCGCGTCCCGTCGTGAAAAAGACGATGTTGCAGCCTGCCGCCACCATCGAGGTCACGGAGGAAATGTCGTAACCTGCCGTATCCATGACGAGCGCGCCGCGCTGCGTCGGTCGCACGGCCTGCTCCAATACCTCGCTTATGGGGCGCGTACCACCCTTGCGGATACAGCCGAGGCTCTTTTCGTCAATCGTCGAGAGGCCACCTGCCTTGTTGCCCGGTGTCGGCTGTCCCGCGCGACAGTCCTGCCCCGCGCCTAGAAGATGCTGCTCATATGCCTCGCAGACGCGGATGACGTCATCGTGCAATGCTGGTGTAGCCGCACGCCTCGCCAGTACGTGCTCGCCGCCGATCCACTCGATGGATTCGCTCATCATCGCCGTTGCGCCAAGGTCAACGAGCCGGTCGGAGAGATTGCCAACGGCAGGATTGGCAGCTATGCCCGATGTCGCGTCGCTGCCGCCACACTCGATGCCCAGCAGCAACTCGCTGATGGGGAACTCTTCCTTTTGCTGTGCCCCGGCCTCGGCAGCCATGATGCGTGCCGCGCGTACGGCCTTTTCGATGGTCTTCAGCGTGCCGCCCTCCTCCTGAATGCCAAAGGAGACGACCGGGCGCTTCGTGAGTGCCTGCACCTTCTCGCGCAGTACCTTGTGCGGCACCGTCTCGCAGCCAAGCCCGATGATGACGACGCCGTAGACGTTCGGGTTCGTGGCAAAGCCCGTGAGCACCTTCTGCGACATCGCCGTGTTGGCGGCAACGTCACTGCAGCCCGTGTTGAAGATGATATTCACAGCGCCGCGTACCTGTGAGGCCACGATGCGCGCCGTCTCGCTGCCACAGGCGCAGGTCGGCAGGATGAGCACATGATTGCGCACGCCGGGGCGCCCCTCTGGCCGCCGATACCCCCAAAACGTCAAGGGCTTCTCCTGTGGCCGCGCCGAAAGCTCCGCCTGACGCTTATTAGCCATCTGTGCAAACGCCTTTGCCTCGGTCGTGTCGTCACCGAGCAGCTCCTCCGCGTAAGCACGTGGCACACTGTGAATGTTCTTGTCCGATACCCAGTGCCCACGGGCAATCGGTGCCGTAGCCTCGCCAATGACCTCGCCGTATTTGTAGATGCGGTCGCCCGGCTTTAGATCCACGAGGGCGATTTTATGCCACTGCGGTATCTCCTCCTCCGCCGTCACGCTCGCCGTACAGCCGCGCCACGTCACCATATCATCCTGCCGTGCAGCCTGCGTCAATGTCACCACATTATCTCGCTTGTCCAAGCATATTGCCTTGATTTCCATCGTTTGCCTCCTTTGCGCTTATATAACATATCATACGGATTTATTTCTTTGTTTGCGCGCTTTACCCTGCCATCACGAGATTTTATAATGGTTCTTCAGCATGTTACAATCGTGGGAGCGGGCATTTCTCCCACTACCTAGCCAATTTACAGCTTGAAGTAGGGGAATCCTGCACGCGCTTAGTTGAAACGTCAGCGAGAAAACATGAATGTCATCGTCCAAGGAATGCCGTAATGACATCTTTTGAGAAAAAATTAGAATTGCTGCCAGTCACATAGATATCGACATTCTCAATATGCAGCAGGGAATAGAGCACGTCTTCAAAGACCGTCATCAACTGGATTTCGTGGAGCAGGACATAAACGGCATTTTCCCGTTCGCTATTCAGCTCGTGACGTACTGGTTTTAGGGATTTCCTCCTGCGCAAACGCGATGAATTTCTTGACCGCGCGCGTGTAAGGCTGCTGGCGGCGCCAGGCGAGAATGGCGGTCTCAGCTAGCTCTGGCGAGAGCGGGCGCAGCGCGATCTTTGCAGGGTCAGCATATGGCTGCGAGCCGAGCGCGATGATGGCGACGGCGAGATGGTGCGCGACGAGCATGGCCGCGTTCGTGCTCAGGTTGCTCGTGAACGGGATATTGAGCGGCTGCTTCGCGCTTTGAAACCAGTTCATGACCTCACTGTGCACGCTGAGGCGCGAGGGCAGGCAGAGCGGCAACCCCGCGAGGTCATCGACGGTCACCGCCTCTTTGGCTGCGAGCGGCGAGTCCGCTGGCAGCATAACGCCGTAAAGCTCTTTCTCAGGAAAGCGCACATAGTTATACGTCTCTGCCGCCACCGGCTCGATGAACAGCGCGAGGTCCAGCAGCCCCTGGTCGATGCGCTGCCGCACATCGTCGGCATTACCCGTATGGATTTGAAAATGCACCTGCGGATAACGCTCGCGAAAACGCCCGATGACCTCCGAGAGCATCTGAAACGCGTGCAGCACGCCGCAGCCGATAGAGACCGTGCCCTCGATACGCTCGTCCTGCTCCGTCATCTCCTCGCGCGTGCGGTCGACGAGCTCTAGGATCTCCAGTGCCCGGCGGCGGAACAGGATGCCTTCGTCCGTGAGCTGAATGCGCCGCCCCGATCGGTCGAACAGCTGCACGCCGAGCTCCTCCTCGAGCTCGGCAATCTGCCGCGACAGCGTCGGCTGTGTGATATGCAGTACCTCCGCCGCCCGCGTGATACCCTGCTCCCGCGCAATGGCAAGGAAATATTTGAGTACGCGTAGTTCCATGTCGTTACTCCCCTCACATTGTTTTCTTTCATCTTAGCACAAGCAAAAAAATCCTGCGACAGAAAAATATTTCCGCTACAGGATTTTCTACGTGTGACCGCACCAAATTATTTATTCACGGCTGCATACGCTGCCTCATCGACAGGCTCGAGCCATTCATTAGAAGTATCCTCACCGTCGACCTCGATGGCGAGGTGTGCGAACCAACTGTCCGCCGCAGCGCCGTGCCAATGCTTGACCTCAGGCGGGATGTTGACGACGGTGCCGGGTGTCATGAGGACGGGCGCTTCGCCCCACGCCTGATACCAGCCGCGCCCGCCGACACAGATCAAGAGCTGCCCACCGCCTGACGTCGCGTGGTGGATGTGCCAGTGGTTGCGGCAGCCGGGCTCGAAGGTCACATTGTGGATGGCGACCTGCTGGTCGGAAACGGCCGCGAGGTAGCTCTGCCCATCAAAGAATTTGCCATACGGATTTTTTTCGCCGATCGGAAACATAAGCTCTTGTTGAAATGCTGCCTTACCTACTGCGCCTTTTTCTGTGATATCTGCCATTTTTCCATCTACCTCCTATAAAACACTGTGTACGCTAATGACACGTTTGTACATACTGACGTATTTTCTCCTCAGAGATTCGCGCCGATCTGCCGTGCCTGCTTCGGGAACTCGGAGCTCTCGACGATTCTCTGCGCCCCCTCCTGTATACCTATGCCAGCTGCTGATTGAGCAAGTGCAGCATATAGTCCAGCTGGCTGAGTGCTTTCTCCTTTTCGTGTATGTTGTGCAGCAGCGTCTGCCGTTCGTGCAGCAGCATGTGATACCGTAAGCGGTTATCAGCCTGCTCGAACGCCTGCAAAAATGCTTGTCGTTCCTGCGGCTCTGTGCTGCACGAACGTAAGCAACGGCCAAGGGCGACGACGTCTAGTGGCTCAGCCACGCCATCATATTGTACATGTTCCTTATCCTGCGCTGCGTGCATCTCCTTGGGCGCGCTCATTTTGCACCATCCGCATAGACTTCCTTTGCCATGCGGAACGCCGCCCAGGCTTTCGGCCAGCCGGCGTAGAAGCCGAGCTGCGTGATCATCTCGACCATCTCGTCCTTCGTCACGCCGTTTTTCTTCGCCGTCGTGATGTGATATTTCAGTGAGCTGTCGATGACGCCCGCACCGACGAGCGCCGAGATCGTCACGAGGCTGCGGTCGTGGAGCGAAAGCTTGTCATTACGCGACCACACTTCGCCGAACAGGATGTCGTCGTTGTACCTTGCAAAGTCCGGCGCAAAATCCCCAAGCGCATCGCGCCCAGCCGTCTGCACGATCTTCTGCGGCACTTTCTTTTCTGCGTTATCAGTCGCCGGTGCAGCCGACGCAATGCCAGTTGTGGCAAATGTCGTCACGGCGATGGCGAGAACGGTGAGAATCATAGCTGCTTTCATGATGGGGTCCTCCTTCATCTTTTCTTATGTTGCCAGCGTCCACTTACTTCAAATTGTCCCGGAAAAACATTTCGATTTTGTCAAAGGGAATAACATCCATCTTGTAATAAAGATCGGTATGAACCGCTCCCGGCACGATGAGAAGTTCCTTGTTACTTCCCGTGAGTTTTTTGAAAGCGTCCTCGCTGTAATAGCGGGAATGCGCCTTTTCCCCGTGGATCATCAACACGGCACTGTCAATCTCATCACTGCGCATGAGGAGCGGCATCGTCATAAAGTCGGGGAGAGAGGAAAGGGTCGCCCCGGTGGTAGAGCCAAAGGAACGCGGGTGATACCCCAGTTTCGTCTGATAGAAATCATGGTAATCTTTGACAAATTGAGGCATATCTGCCGTGACCTCCGTGGGCACGCCCCCGGTCATTTTGTAAGTGCCGTTTTTGTAATCCACCGTGCGCTGCTCGTTGATTTTCTCCTTGGCGGCTTTGCGTTTGGCTTTGATGGTGGCCTCGTCCTTATCGTTGTCGAAATAACCATTGGCAATGTTGCGGCTCATGTCGTACATGGTGGATGTCACCGTGGCTTTGATGCGGGTATCCATGGCCGCCGCATTGAGGGCAAACCCACCCCAGCCGCAAATGCCGATGATGCCGATCTTATCCGCATCCACATTTTCATTGTTGGCGAGGTAATCAACCGCCGCCGAAAAATCCTCCGTATTGATGTCCGGCGACGTGGTGTTGCGCGGCGCGCCTGCACTCTCCCCGGTAAAGGACGGATCAAAAGCGATGGTCAAAAAACCCCGCGCCGCCATTTCCTGCGCGTAACGGCCAGACACTTGCTCTTTTACAGCGCCGTAAGGGCCAGCTACCGCAAGCGCCGGCAGCTTGTCGCCCTGCTTCATGTTCTTCGGCGCATAGAGATCCGCCGCGAGCGTGATGCCGTAGCGATTGTGGAACGTGACCTTGTGATGAGTTGCCCGGCTGTCCTCTGGGAAAACCTTATCCCATTTGTTTGTCATCTGAAGTTCCTCCTTTTGAAATGGTGCCTGCACCGTCGTCGTTTTCTCTGCTGCCGAAGCGGTTGGTGCAAGACTTCCCAAGCTTACGCCAATAGCCAGCGCACCAAGCAAGAGTGCTTTCCCAATTTTATATTTTTTCGTGCTTTCTAGCTTCATGGTGTTCTCCTTTCATGTCTACGACGCGCAACATATGCCGGCTCTTCTGCACATCTTTTTGTGTTCCTGTTGATGGCTTTATTGTACGACGTCTTGTCTGATATGTCGAATACTTGATGTGATATGGGATTGCATAGATAAAAGGCATGGGAGTGCCGAAGCTCGTGTACCGGAGAAGATACTAACTCCCTTTACCCTTCCCTCATAAAATCTGCTCGCCTCGACAATGAATCCAGACGGGCTTTTATTTGTATAAAGTAAAACATTTACTTGCATTTGTATGATTTTTGTTATAACATAAACGCAAAGGAGCGTGATTCCCATGGCACTCAAAACAGCAAATTTCAACATGCGAATGGAATCCCAAAAGAAAGCAGATGCAGAACAATTATTCGGTGCACTCGGCATGACATTACCTCAAGCGGTAAGTATGTTCATTTCCCAATCCCTGCTTGCCGGTGGCCTGCCTTTCACGCCACGTCTTCCGCGCTTCAGCCGGGAAACAGAAGCAGCGATGCAGGAATCTCTTGACATTGCATCAGGAAAAGTGAAAGCAAACTCGTATGCTTCAGCCGCCGAACTTTTTCATGAGCTCGACCAAGAAATGGAGGACGAGGAATGCTGAAGCTCTTCCCCACCGCAAAATTCCGTCGCGACTACAAACGATGTAAGCGACGTGGTCTCAATATGCAGCTGCTCGAAACTATCCTCGATACGTTGCAACGCGAAGAACCGCTCGACGAAAAATATCATGACCATCAATTGTCTGGGAAATACAACAAATTTCGCGAATGCCATATCCAACCCAATTGGCTGTTGATTTATCATATAGATGGAGATGCTCTCGTTCTGACTGCCTCGCGCACGGGAACGCACAGTGATCTGCTTGATATGTAAGAATTATTATCATAGATTTATGATAGCATAAAGGCATGGGAGTGTATCAAAAAAAGGGCGCCGCATGTAGCGGCTCCCTTGCTTTTCATTTCTCTGCGTCAAAGATGCGCGAGCACGATGGTGCCTTTTTACTTCCACGAAAGCATCACGCCCGTCGGCCTGCTTGGGATCTGTTTGATTATCATTGGTATCGGCAATGGCTTCGGTGCAAGCCACTGACCGTTTATGTGGAAACGCATCTTTAAGGCTGATGCTAATCATTTGGACCTCTAAGCAGCAAATCACTGCAGCAAGCACACAGCTTTAGCCGTGGGGCAGGCTGCATTCGGGTGCTCGTGAGGCTCCTGTGTTTTAGAGCTTTAGCCACGTCACATGCCCTGTCTCGATGTCGTATATGGCACCAGAGACGAGGTGTGCTTCGCAGTCCTCCAGATCCCGGCGGATGCGGCGCACAGAGTTTTCTGCATTGAGCCGCGTGGCCTGCAGCGGATCCCGCTCGTCACCGATGGCCTCGCGGATGGCGCGCGTGATGACGCCGACATTGCCCTCTGTCTCGCCCGCGATGGCTGCGCTGACAGCCCCGCAGTGCGTATGCCCGAGCACCACAGTGAGCGGTACATAAAGGTGATGCGCCGCGTACTCGATACTGGCGAGCTCGTGCGCCCCGATGACGCTTCCCGCTGTGCGGATGACGAAAATCTCTCCCAACCCGCAGCCAAAAATCGCCTCCGGCACCACACGCGAATCCGAGCAGGTCACGACCGTCGCCCAGGGCTTCTGCCCACCGGCAAGCCGCTTTCGCATCGCCATAGATACATCGCCTGCATAAACACCGCGCAACTCATATTGCGCTGCTCCCTTTTGGAGCAAAGCCAGACTGTCTTCCGCTTGCATCTAAAAGCCACCTCCAAATGACTGCGTCCAATCTTCAATTTGCGAATCCTTGATGCGTGCGAACCCACGCGTATTAACCCACGCCTTCGGTTTTGTCATAACGTCTGGGGCAGCCGCTGCGCGCGGAAAATTTGATCTCAGAATTCAAGATGGTTTCCAGTTCTGTCATTCCATCATCCATTCTCAAAAATCGCTCTCATGAGGAACACGCGCAAACGGATCCAGTGCTGGGTTATCGTGCCAGACATACTCCATGCCCCGCGCGATGCGCTCGGCAGTACACCTATCGTATCGGTCTGCAATAAAGCCCAGTGCCATGTCGATGCCAGCCGTGACGCCAGACGCCGTATAGTATTTGTCATCCTGCACCCAGCGTGCAACGTCCTGCCAATGGACAGCGGGGCAGGTCGCTTTCACCCAGTCCAGCGCTTTTTTGTTCGATGTCGCACGCAGCCCGTCAATGAGCCCCGTCCGGCCGAGCAGCACCGCCCCCGTGCAGACGGTCAAAACATCTTTGGCCTGTTTTGCTTTCCCGCGCAGGAGAGCCACCAGCGTCTCATCAAACGCCATCCTCCGCGTACCCATGCCGCCTGGAACGAGCAGCAGTTCTCCACGAACATCCTCCGCGCGCTCCGTCATGATGCGGAGCCCTGCGTGTTCTTAACAAGGCCACCCTCCAGCGACACGTACCGTACCGTCATCGAACACGCATTTGCCGCCATGCGACTTGCAATAATTGCATGCCACGCAGCCGCGAATCGCCTGCTGCCCGATCTGCGCGACCCCCGTCTCGACGCCGAGCGCGTCAAACGTCTTCGTCAGCTCGCTGATGGCGATGCTCGTGTTGCCGTTCGGATGCGGCGAACCGTTGAGAATCAAAAACTTCATGGGAAGCTTCTCCTGTTTCATCATACACGTTCCTGTGTCTCGTGCGGTCACGGATGCCCTGCCGCACGCGACGGAAGCATTCGATTACACAATCTTATTCTATCGTATCTCGTCGCATTGGGCAAGCCATTGCCCGAAGCTCTGTCTCTTAGTGTAAAATAGTTCTCGGTGATGGGGTTGCAAAATAAATAAGAGGCCTGTATCCTATAAAGAACAAAAAACAACAGGATTAC